>RFST01000215.1 GCA_009923855.1 Actinomycetota bacterium | reverse complement strand
CCCCCGCCGGTGCCGCACGCTCCGCAGCGGTGATTAACGTCACCATCGCTCCTCGACGCTGAGCCTCAGCGGCCAATGCGTGACCTTGGCGGCCTGATGACCGGTTGGCGATCACCCGTACCGCATCGATCGGCTCACGCGTTCCACCCGCGGTCACGACGACGCGGAGGCCCGCAAGATCACGCGGACCGAGCGCCGCAGTTGCTGCCGCGACAATCGTCGCTGGGTCAGCGAGTCGGCCAGCACCCACATCGCCGCCGGCAAGTCGGCCAACCTCGGGAGGAACGATATGAACCCCGCGCGCCGCGAGCAGTTCAATATTGGCGGCCACCGCCGGGTGTTCCCACATTTCGGTGTGCATGGCGGGGGCGACGACCACCGGTGCACGCGTGGCAATCAAGATGTTCGTCAACAAATCGGTGGAGAGCCCGTGCGCATATGCCGACACCACCCGTGCCGTGCACGGGGCCACCACGATGAGGTCAGCGGTCTGCCCAAGACGGGTATGGGGAATGGCGTCGGCCCCCTCCCACAAACTCGTGCGAACCGGTTCAGAGGCGAGGGCCGTCAACGTGGTGGGACCGAGAAAATGGGTTGCCCCTTCGGTCATCACCGGGGTGACGTGCGCTCCCGCGTCGACAAGACGACGGCAGACCTCAACGGATTTGTACGCGGCGATTCCGCCGGATACCCCGAGGACGATCCGCGCTCCATCGAGCGGCGTGACGGGCTCAGGCAGGGACGTCGCCGCCGTCATCGTCGCCGTCCTCGGCACCGATGTCGCCGGTGGGCAAATCGAACTCATCGCCCGCAACATCAACCTCGGGCTCCCCACGGACGATCTTGTCGGCGTTGATTTCCTCGAAGGCGACGCTGAGCGGCTTGCGCGCAGTGGTCGACACCTGCGGCGGCACCATATGGCCAAGACCGCCACCAAGCTGGTTGAAGTAGGAGTTGATGTCACGGGCCCGGCGGGCAGCAAGGGTGACCAGCTCGAACTTTGAGTCGACACGGGCGAGGAGATTCTCGACCGGAGGATTCGTCATGGAGTCGTGGGTGGCGCTCACGACCGCGATCCTAATCCTGAACGGCGCTGATCCCTCTCCGAGGCGATGATCGACAACATCTCGTCGACGGTGTCGCTCAATCGGTCATTGACGACCACATGATCGGCGATTTCCCGGCCGATGGGCTCTTCAGACTCGGCCTTGCGCAATCGCGCGAAGACTTTGTCGTTCGGGTCACCCCGTCCGCGAAGCCGTCGCTCCTGCTCCTCGCGAGAGGGCGGCAGAAGAAATAACAGCACCGCTTCGGGGTATGCCGCCTTGACCTGCTGGGCGCCGTCGAGCTCAATTTCCAGCACCAGATCTCGCTCGCGGAGGTCGTCTGGATCCGGGTGTGGCGTGCCGTAGTAGTTGCCGATGAATTCGGTCCACTCCAAGAACCCACCCGCTGCGATGCGCTCCTCGAACTGCTCTGGTGACGCAAAGACGTACGCCTGTTCAGACTCTCCAGGTCGCCGGTCGCGTGTCGTCCAGGACCGACTGAGATGCAGTCGAGGGTCGCGAGCCACAAGCAGTTCGACGATCGTGCCTTTGCCCACACCACCAGGGCCGGAGACGACGATCACCAGACCGTCGCCCACCGACGTTGATGTTCCCTCAACCACCGAGACGATCGAGCAGCGCCGTGCGCTGCTGTGCTCCGAGACCCTGGATGCGCCGGTTCTCCGCAATACCGATCTCGTCCATGATGCGCCGTGCTTTCACCTTGCCGACCTTCGGCAGAGATTCGAGCATGGCAAGGACTTTCATCTTGTGGATGTTGACGTCATCAGAGGCCAGCACCTCGGCGAGGGTCAGCGAGCCCATCTTCAGTCGAGCCTTGATCTCGGCACGCGCAGCCCGAGCGGCAGCTGCCTTGGCGAGCGCCGCCTCCCGCTGCTCGGGGGTGAGTGACGGAGGAGAAGTCATGCCCAGACGCTAGCCAGTGCGACTCATCTGATGGCGGAACCTGTGAGGTCCCCAAGGCGCTCCACACCGTTGTCGCGCGCCCACCGCACCATCTCCGTGGCGATACGCAGCGGGGCACGGGGGTCGAGGAACGATGCTGTGCCGACCTGCACGGCGCTGGCGCCCGCCAGCATCATCTCGATGGCATCCCAGCCAGTGCTGATTCCGCCAACACCAATAATTGGCACCGTGGGCATTTCCCGATGGACATCGGCGATGGCGCGAACGGCGACGGCGTGCACCCCGCCATTGCCGAGGGCGGGGCGCCGCGTCTGGGGATCGATGGCGAGACCGAGAAGGGTGTTGACCAGGGTCAGTGCGTCAGCGCCAGCGTCGACGACGGCACTCGCCACTTCAACGATGCGATCCGTGTTGGGGCTGAGTTTCGCCCACAGCGGACGGCCTGCCACCGAGCACGCGTCGATGACTTCTGCCGACAACGCAGCGTCGTGGGCGAATATCGATCCACGTCCCTCGAGGTTGGGGCACGACAGGTTCACCTCCACGGCGATCACCTCGCTCGGCGCTTGGGCGAGCATGTCGGCCGCGCGGGCGTAATCGTCCACGCTGCGCCCCCAGATCGAACAGACCACAGCCGCGCCGGCCTCCACGAGTGGCGGCAGAAGGTTATGTAACCAATACTCGACCCCAGGCCCCTGCAGACCAACAGCGTTGATCATTCCGGCGCCAACCGGATGCAGGCGGGG
>RFST01000214.1 GCA_009923855.1 Actinomycetota bacterium | reverse complement strand
TACGTGAGGGTGGACGTTTGACTGCGGCGGTGTCGTGCCAATTGGCCGATGCGGCGGCGATGCTGTTGATCGCCAGCGAGTCGGCAGTCGCTCGTTGGGGCCTCGACCCGTTGGCGCGCATCACTCACATGGATGTGAGCGCGTCGGATCCGCTGGAGATGTTGTCGGCGCCGATTCCGGCGACCGAGCGGGCGTTGCGTCGTGCCGGTCTCACAATTGACGACATCGATCTGGTGGAGAACAACGAGGCGTTTGCGTCGGTGGTGTTGGCGTGGGAACGGGCGTTGGGCGCGGATCCGTCACGGGTGAATGTGTCTGGTGGGGCAATCGCTCTTGGCCATCCACTCGGAGCGACCGGTGCACGGTTGATGACGACAATGGCGCACGAACTGCACCGTCGCGGTGCGGGACGGGCGTTGCAGACCATGTGCGAACGAGGCGGCATGGCGAATGTGACGGTGATCGAACATGTGTGACGCACGGTCATGGTCGATATTTGTGCGCGAGCGGGAAGCGCAGCGCTCCGGCGCGGGCGCCGGCGAGGCTCAGGTGTCGTCGACGGAGTCTTCGAGCACGTCGATGAGCGCGTCGACGTCGTTGGTCTCGCCGCCGATCAGCCACACCACGTCGCCGTCGGTGATGTCGTCAGGGTCGCCGGGGGCGGGTCCGTTCCACGGGAAGATCGCATCGAGGGTGTAGCGGTCGACGCTGACGTCGGTGTCGGTGTCGGCAACAGGGGCCACCACCGCCAATTCGATCTCGGCATCTGGTGCCTGGTCCTGCAGGATGTCCATCAGTTCGCGGACCTGCATGGTGCCTCCTTCGGTGTGGGCGTGTCGGCCCCACTGTAAACCGGTCGCCGGTGGTGTCAGGGTTCGACGAGCCAGGCGTCGGCGTGTTCGAGCAGATACAGGCTCACCTGTTTGCAGCGTTCGAGGCTGCGCGCCACAGCCTCGTCGTTGTTCAAGTACACGTCGGCGAGGTCGACGCTCATCCGAGCCACGATCGACAGCGACCGTTCGGGTGCGTCGGTGACGGTGGGAAATGAGTCGATCGCGGTGACTTCAACAGGGAGGTCCACACCGCCAACCCCGGCAATATCGGTGGCGAGCACCAACAGGTCGGGTGGGCTGGGCAGCGGCGGCAGCGTCCATGTGAACAGCAGCGGGAAAGAGAATCCCTGTGGCGGGTCGTCGTCGACGTCGTCCATTTTCATGACGTCGTCTTCGAAACCCAGCAGGGCGCGAGGGTCGACATCAAGCGAGAGATGCAAGTCGATGGGGCCGGCACAGGCCTCTTCGGGGTGCAGGTCAACTTCCCAAAGTTGTCGTAGCGAGTAGGTCTCGACGAAGTGTCGTTCGTCGTGGACGTGGAACCCGCTGTCGATGGCCTGGCTCTTCACATCGGCGACGAACCCGGCAACGTCGATCACTGCCACGGATGGGACACTACCGTGATCCGACGTGACCCCTCCTAGCGATAACGAACATGTCCCCACCGCGATGAGCGCCGACGCGGTGATGGAGGTGTTCGAACGTGCCGCCGATGCGGTGGCGGAGGTGCTGGCAGCGACGAGTGATTGGGGGCCGTCGGGGCTGCGCCATAGCCAATATGCCTTTGATGTGACCGCTGATGATGCCTGCCGGGCGGTGCTGCATGGTGCGGGTTTGGCGGTGTTGAGCGAGGAGAGCGGTGTGACCGCGCCTGATGGGTCCACTGTGTCGGCCGACCGTCCGGTGGTGGTGGTCGACCCGGTGGACGGATCAACGAATGCCTCACGCCAGGTGCCGTGGTATGCAACGGCGTTGTGTCTGGTGGTGAACGGCGCGCCGCAGGTCGCGTTGGTCGCGAATCACGCCAGTGGGCATCGGTGGCGGGCGATTGCCGGTCGGGGAGCGACGCGTGACAGGGTGCCTATCTCGTCATCCGGGTGTGCCGAGATGCGTCGGGCGATTGTGGCGATGTCGGGGTTGCCGTCACATCATTACGGCTGGGCGCAGTTCCGTGTGCTGGGTGCCTCCGCGCCCGATATGTGTCTGGTCGCTGATGGCACGCTCGACGCCTGGTGCGATATGAACAATGGCGGGCACGGCGTGTGGGACTACGCGGCGTCGGTGTTGATTTGCACCGAGGCGGGTGCGGTGGTCGGTGAAGTGGAGGGCCGTGACCTGATTCATCTCGATCACACCGCGCGTCGGTCGCCAATGGTGGCGGCATCAACGGATCTGTTGGAGGTGCTGGCCGAGCATCGTCGTCGGGGTCGCTGATGCCAGAAGGGCACACCATTCATCGGGCCGCACGGTTGCAGCGCCGTCGTTTCGCTGGCGCGGTGCTGCAGGTCGACTCGCCGCAGGGTCGTTTCGACGCGGGTGCGCGCATGCTCGACGGGCGCGAACTGGTGGGGGTGGATGCTCTCGGGAAGCATCTGTTCCATCGCTGGGAGGGTGATGTGAGTGTGCACATCCATCTCGGCCTGTTCGGCAAGTTCAAGGTGTTCACCGATGTGGGTCGGGCACCGGCGCCATCTGATGGGGTGCGGATGCGCTGGCGTGGCGATGTGGGCGCTATGTATCTGTCGGGGCCGACGGCCTGCGAGATCATCGATCCTGAGGCCGAGGAGGCGTTGCGCGCGCGTATTGGCCCCGATCCGCTTGCGGTGCGCGATGGCGACGCCGATCGGGTGGTGGCAACGCTGGCACGCCGACGTGCACCGATCGCGCAGGTGCTGC
>RFST01000213.1 GCA_009923855.1 Actinomycetota bacterium | reverse complement strand
CGCGATGAACGGTTCGAGCGCACTGCATCTCACCATGTTCGGCCTGAACCCGGTGGTGCGGTTCGGGAACGATCGTCTGCGCGACATGTACCTGCCGCGCGCTGCCACGGGCGATCTGCATGTGGCGTTCGGTGTTACCGAACCTGATGCGGGCACCGACACGTCACGGATCACGACGCGCGCCGTTGACGATGGAGCCGGCGGCTATGTGGTGTCGGGTCGCAAAATCTGGACAACGAAGGCGTTGGAGAGCGAAGTGGTGTTGTTGTTGGCGCGCACCGACGACCCACCCGCGGGCGCCACCGGGTCGGCACGGTTCGCCGGCCTCAGTTTGTTTCTGGCCGAGTTGAACCCAGCGCATGTCGACATTCGGCCCATTCCGAAATTGGGTCGGAACGCGGTGGCGTCGTGTGAGGTGGCCTACGACGAGTTGCCGGTGGAGGGGTGGCGCATGGTGGGCGAGCGCGGCCGGGGTTTCGCGCACATCTTGCATGGTTTGAATCCGGAACGGATCTTGTTGGCGGCCATGTCGCTCGGCATTGGAGAGGTGGCGTTGCGTCGCGCGGTGGCCTACGCAGGCGAACGCGAGGTGTTTGACCGGCCGATCGGCGCGAATCAAGCAATCGCGCACCCGTTGGCCGAGTCACATATGCAGTTGCATGCTGCGCGTCTGGTGATGATGGATGCTGCGCGGCGTTACGACGCCGGTGAGGACTGTGCCGAGCAGGCGAACACCGCGAAATATCTGGCGGCCGAGGCCGCGTTTACCGCGGCCGATCGTGCGGTGCAGACCCATGGCGGGCTGGGATACGCCACCGAGTATCACGTGGAGCGGTACTGGCGTGAAGCGCGCCTGCAACGCTTGGCGCCGGTGAGCCAGGAGATGACCCTGAATTTCATTGCGCAGTCGGTGCTGCGACTTCCCCGCAGTTACTGACGGTGTGCTGGTCGGCGGTGGGCGTCAGTTGAAGACCACGGTGCGGTCACCGATGAGCAGCACCCGGTCTTCGGCGAGGTAGCGCACCGCGCGGGCCAGCACCAGACGTTCGGTGTCTTGGCCGAGAGCCACAAGATCGTTCGCGGTCATGGCGTGGTGCACGCGGGCCACGTCTTGTTCGATGATCGGGCCTTCGTCCAAGTCGGCGGTCACGAAATGGGCGGTGGCACCCACAAGTTTCACGCCACGCTCATGAGCCTGGTGGTACGGCTTGGCACCCTTGAAGCCCGGCAGGAACGAATGGTGGATATTCACGGCGCGGCCGGCGAGAGCGGCGCACAGGTTGTCGGACAGGATCTGCATGTAGCGGGCCAGCACCACGAGGTCGATGCGATGCTCACGGACGAGGTCCAGCAGCTGGGCTTCCGCGTCGGCTTTGGTGTCGGCGGGGGATGTGCACGAATTCGATGCCGTGGCTGCGCACCAGGTCGCCGAGGTCGGCATGGTTCGACACCACCACCGGGATGTCGATGGGCAGCAGATCGTTGCGCCAGCGATACAACAGGTCGACCAGGCAGTGGTCGGCGCGCGACACCATGATCATCGTGCGGGGGCGCACATCAGCGGGGCGCACGTGTAGGCGTTGGATGTCGGTGTCGCCGAGCCGGTGACGCACCGCGGTGGCCACCGCGTCTGCGTCGGTCACCTCGGTATCGACCACGGTGCGCATGCAGAACAGTGCAGTGGCGGGGTCGGCGAACTGTGCGTTTTCCACGATGTTGCCGTCGATATCCAAGATGCCTGCCGTGACGTCGTGGATGAGGCCGGGCCGGTCGGCGCAGATGAGGGTGAGGATGTGCGTGGTCATAGTGCGAGCAGTTCGTGTGGTCAGCGCCCAAGTGTGGAGGCGTGCGAACCGGTTCGCACCTTTGATGATGGATGCGGGGCCCACTACGTGGGCTGGTGTGGCTGCGCGCACCCGTGTGCTGGCGTAGCGTGAGCGCTATGGCTGCGCGCACGATTGCTCATCGCATTGACAACGTCACTCATGTGGGTGATGGTGGGCGCTCGGCTCCGGTGTGGAACCCCGCCACCGGCCAGGTGCAGGCCGAGGTCGCATTGGCCTCGGCGGCCACGGTGGATGCCGCGGTGGCGTCGGCGCGTGCCGCGTTCGTGTCGTGGTCGGAGGAGTCGTTGGCGGCGCGCACCAAGGTGATGTTCGCCTTACGCGAGATCGTGCATGCCCGTGCAGGCCAATTGGCCGAGGTGATCTGTGATGAGCATGGCAAGGTGCTTTCCGACGCGGCCGGCGAGGTGCAACGCGGTCTCGAAGTGATCGAGTTCGCATGTTCGTTGCCCACGTTGACCAAGGGCGCCTATTCCGATCAGGTGTCGGGAGGTATCGATTCGTACACGTTCCGCCAGCCGTTGGGTGTGTGCGCGGGCATCACCCCGTTCAACTTCCCGGCGATGGTGCCGATGTGGATGTTTCCGGTGGCCATTGCGTGCGGTAACACATTCGTGTTGAAACCATCAGAGCGCGACCCGTCGGCGTCGGTGATGTTGGCCGACTGGTTTGCCGAGGCCGGCCTTCCCGCGGGCGTGTTCAACGTGGTGCATGGCGACAAGGTGGCGGTGGATGCACTGTTGGATCACGATGACGTTGCCGCAGTGTCGTTTGTGGGGTCCACCCCAATTGCGAAGTATGTGCATGGTCGTGCCACCGCGAACGGTAAGCGGGTGCAGGCCCTCGGCGGGGCGAAGAATCACGCGGTGGTGCTGCCCGATGCCG
>RFST01000212.1 GCA_009923855.1 Actinomycetota bacterium | reverse complement strand
TGTGAACGCCATGACCCCCATAGTCCACCACGCCACTTCGTGTTCGGCAACGCCACCGGGGCACCGCAGCCGGGCTCCAGCACCTACGCTGTGCACATGCGCGTGTCGACCCGCGGTGACTATGCCTGCCGAGCCCTGCTCTCATTGGCCTTGCGCGCACCCGAGACCGGGCCGACGTCGGTGCGCGATATCGCCGAACGCACCGCACTGCCCCAGCCATACCTCGAGCAGATTCTTCTCGCGCTGAAAGGTGCGGGGCTCGTGCGGTCCAAACGAGGCGTGGGCGGCGGCTACGTGTTGGCCCGCGACCCGTCCGATATCGGATTATCTGAGATCCTGTCTGCGGTGGACGGTCCCATCACCCTCGGCGACTTCGGCGACCCGCACGCCGACGGCGCCTGCGATCACGAGGGCCAATGTGTCCTACTGGACATCTGGAAAGTCGCTGGGGAAACGATGCGGGCCCACCTCGGCGCGTACACCTTGGCATCCATCGTCGAGATGGCCCGCGGTGAACGTCAGTGGCCCTCGGTTATCTCCTGAGCCGGACCATCCAGCGGTTCATCCCTGCGACGAGCACACCGAGCAAGCATCTCGCGGAGATCAGTCGGTAGCGGGCTGTGAAACTCCACGACATCGCCGGTGGCTGGATGACGCAATTCAAGATGCTCTGCGTGCAGGAATGGGCGCGTCATCGTCAATACCGGGCGCCGCTGGCCGTACACCGGATCACCGACAAGGGGGTGCCCAATCGACGAGAGATGCACCCTGATCTGATGGGTGCGACCGGTCTCCAGGGAACATTCCAGAACAGCAAGTTGTGCTGGCTCATCGAAATGCTCCACCACCCGATACCGCGTCCGCGACGGACGTCCATCGGCTGCGACCGCCATGCGCGTGGGGTCGCGCCGAGACCGGCCGATCGGCGCATCGATCACCCCATGCGGCGCGGTGGGAACACCCCAGACCAGTGCCCGGTAGCGCCGCCCCGCACTGTGGTCGGCGAACTGCTCGATGAGAGCCTCGTAGGCCTCGGGCGTGCGGGCAACAACCAGCAGTCCGCTGGAGCCAGCGTCCAGACGGTGAACAATGCCGGGTCGTTCGGCCTGACCCACGTCGGCGATCTCAGGAAAGGCGTGTAGCAGCCCATTCACCAGCGTCGCATCCGGGTGACCCGCGCCCGGGTGCACAACGACCCCAGCGGCTTTGTCGACGACGATGATGTGGTCGTCGACATGAACCACATCGATCGTGATATTCGGATCTGCTTGCGGTAGTCCAGCAACCGGTGCGGTCGCGAGATCCACGGCCACGGTTTGCCCCTCGACGAGACGCACCCGGCCGACGGCTACGGTCTCACCATCGCACCGCACCCCACCGGCGGCGATCATCTCGGCGACGACCGATCGTGACAGCCCGGTCATCAGCGCGACAAAACGATCCAGCCGCTCGCCATCCATGACCGCAGGAACAACTTCAACCATCTGGCTCACCGCGCTCTCCCATCGTGCAACGCCGATGCGCGCATGATTTTCATGCAGCATCAACCCCGTCGGACCCGTCGGCTGGTTGTTGCCGCGAGTCCAACCACATGGCGATCACCAGCAGCACGGCGCCAATGTTGATCGCCATGTCGGCCACGTTGAACACCGGGAACCACTGCAGATCGATGAAGTCGACCACGCTGCCCCGCAGCCACGCCTCATCGCGTGCCAGTCGATCGATGAGATTGCCAACCGCACCGCCCAGGAGTATCCCCGAGGCAAGCCGCGCGCGCCGCGATTCGCCCTGTACGGCGTGCCGCACGAGAATCACCACCACCGCGAGCGCGGCAATGCCGATGAGCGGCCCGACTCCTGAGCCGGCCCCAAAGGCCATACCCGAATTGAAGGTGAGCCGGAGCCGAAGGGTCCACACCAGATCGATTGGGCCCGAGTCGAGAGCCCACAACGCCCACTGCTTCGTGATCTGATCACAAGCGATCACCGCAGCGGCAACGGCTGCAGGGAACGCTGCCGGAGAGCTGGCCGCCCTCCGGATCGCGGTCATCGGCGTCCGATCCCGCCGACCTTCTCCTCGACGAGTTCGGTCGACCACGGAATGGCCTCGAGGCGTTCCCGAGGAATTGGGCGACCCGACACGACGGAATACCCATACGTACCAGCCGCTACTCGCTCAAGCGCCTCATCGATCGCCGTGACCGCTTCGCGAGCTTGGGCCGACAACGCAAGGTCACGCTCGCGTTCCACGGCCATCGTGTCACCCTCGCCGCCCTCGTCGTCGAACTGCACGTCGCCCATCTCGGCTTCTTCGATGAGTTGGTTGGCCTCCGCAGTGAGCTGCTCGGCCTGCCCCAGCAGACGTTGACGTTCTTCGAGCAGAAGGTCGCGTTGGGATTTCACGAATTTTGCATCGAAATCTTTGGTGTAGCCGATGCCATCTTTGGTGAAGCGAGCCTTCGGCAGACCGCCGGAGGCTTCCTTCGTGGCCGGGGCCGATGAGGTCTTTCCCTTTGCAGGGGAGACCTTCTTGGCGTCGGGCTTTTTCCCCGTTGCCGGTGTCGTGGCGGGCGCGGCCTTCTTTGCCACAGCGGACTTCGTCGCGGGCGCGGCCTTCTTGGCCACAGCGGACTTCGTCGCGGGCGCGGCCTTCTTGGCCACAGCGGACTTCTTCGCGGGCGCGGCCTTCTTGGCCACAGCGGACTTCTTCGCGGGCGCGGCCTTCTTGGCCACAG
>RFST01000211.1 GCA_009923855.1 Actinomycetota bacterium | reverse complement strand
CCGAGTCGATCGCCATGCTGCTCGGCACCGCCCGCTACCTGGTGTGGCAGACCGTGGTCATCATCGTGTGGTTGGTGATCAACATCGTGCCACCGGGTAGCTGGCAATTCGACCCATGGGGTCGTGGCCTTGTGCTGTTGACCCTGGTGCTCTCGCTGCAGGCCTCCTATGCCGCGCCCCTGATTCTGCTGGCGCAGAACCGGCAGGAACGCCGCGACCGTGCCGCCGCTGAACTCGATCGTCACGTGGCCGAACGCACCCAGGCCGACACCGAGTTCTTGGCTCGTGAAATCGCCGGTGTGCGTCTCGCTCTTGCCGACATGGTGACCGGTGAAGAACTGAACACCCGTCTCGATGCCCTCACGGCGGCAATCGAGCGCATTGAGGCACGCCTCGACACCACCCCAACCGCCGAGAGCTCCTGAGAATCGTGCCGCTTAGGCGGCACCGACGAACTCTTGAATCCGCACCCCATAGGCCGCCACATCGGCCAGAAGCGACAAGGTGTCGAGTTCTGCATCGCCAGCCAACACCACACCCGTTGGCAACCGACCCGCCCGGGCTGCACCAACAAACGCTGCCGCGGTTGCCGCGGTGGCGGTTGCCGCGGTTGCCGCGGTGGCGGTACCCAACAATTCGGCCATCCCGACGATGTGTGTGCGCCGTAACCCTGTGGCGTCCACACCGCGGACCTCCACCCGTAGCGCACCCACCCCGCCTTCTGCGTGAGGTGGCCGCAACATCGGCAGGCGCGCTGTGCCGCGATCGCGTCGTGTGGCGCTGCGCCGCGCGGTGATGCGACTGGCCTCGGGGAACGACTGGTGCAACAACACCGGCGACGCAATCTCGGCCCGGTAACAGTCGTGCGCCCCCACCGGTTCGGGGAACCAGCACAGTTCACGACCCGACCCACCCGGGCTCTCTTCCCACACACCATCAACCCACGACACTGCCCGGCCGGTGAGTGAGCGGTGGTGTACCCGGGCACAGGCTGGACCCGCTGTGCCGTGCACCGCCACGTGAATTTCGTCGACCGCCGCGAACTGTCGTGCCGACCAGCGCGCCAGCAAACCCGACAGACCAGGGGTGACAGCCGCACCAATCACCAACGTGGCGCCGGCCTCGGTGACCGCATCACCGAGTTCGACCAGGTCGTAGGTGTCGTCGAGATGATCACCAACGGTGACCACCGAACACCCACGCGCCACGAACGCCGCCGCGAGAGGCGCGTGCCGTGTGGGATGTGCCAGCACCGCAACATCGCCCGGGGATGCCAACGGAGTCGGTTCAGTTCGTGGGTCGTGAAACTGCACCGCATCGGCGCCGACAAGGCGCGCAACGCGGTCGCCGACCACGCCGCGGCCCACCACCCACACGGTCATCGCCGATCACCCCTCACGTCGGTCGGCATTACGTCGCCACGTCGTCGGCACCCGACGACGCCGGCACGCCCGGCGTAGTGGGGTCAATCGCCACCGGCTGCCAACCGCCGTGCTGCGGCGGCGTGCCACCACGACCACGCGTACGAATCCCACCGGCAGCAATCAACGCCATCACCAATGCAGCCAGGACTCTACGCAGCAACCTCACCACCCCATCATGCCAGCCCCACCACCGGCTCCGTACCGAGCGCCGGGCCGCAGCAACATCGTCGATTCACGACACTGCGTCACGACATAGTGTCGTTCGCACGGCGCTGCACGTGACAGGAGGGGTCATGACCGCACAGCACGAACACGACACCGGCACACCGGTGGACATCGGCGATCGGCTCGACTGGGGGCGCATCGTGGCCGACTTGAATCGCCTATTGCGGCTGCGCACCACGCCCATCGGCATGAAGATGTTCACCGACGTGGCCGATATGGAATCCATCGACCGCATTCGACGGCCACAGGCGGTGCACACCACCGACCAGATCGTGGGTCAAGCCGCACGAAACGGGTGGACCGTGGGCATCACCGCCGACGACCTGGTGGGCGACCAGTGCCGCACCGTGGTCGGTCTGCATCCCCGCGATGACGAGTGGCTGTCCGGCGAGCGCATGACCGGCGTGTGGTACGCCACCGCCGACGATGCCGCGGCCCATCAAGCCGCCATGGACGTGGTGCCGTTCGGCACCTACTCGGCCCTTGCCGTGTCACCGCTGACCAGCGGTCGACTCGACCCACCCGACATCTGCCTGATCTATGCAACCCCCGCACAGATGATCCTGTTCATCAACGGCCTGCAATGGACCGGCTACAAGAAACTGGAATGGGGATGTGTGGGGGAGTCATCGTGCGCCGATTCGTGGGGACGCGCCCTGGCCACCGGTGAACCCAGCCTGTCAATCCCCTGCTTCGCGGAACGCCGATACGGGGGCGTGATGGAGGACGAGTTGCTGATGGCCATTCCGCCGCGATTCCTTCCTGGGGTGATCGCCGGACTTGATGCGCTCGCGGCGAATGGCTTGAGATACCCCATCGCGCCCTATGGCGTGGGCCAGGACGCGCGATCCGGCATGGGTGTGTCATACGGCTGAGCCGCCATCGCGTCACGAGCATCGCGTGGGCAACACGCCGCGCGAATGCGACACCGAGCACCGCATCGCGGGCAGTACCCTCACAGGAGGCGCCGCCGGCGCCAGTACGCACCATGGGCCTCTTTGACCGTCTCCGCACCATCAGCCGTGGCACCTCGCGACCGCCGCGCCCGATTGATGTGGGCCGCGCCATGCTCACTGCTGTCGACGCCCAGATGGTGACCGCCGCCGATGGACGCAGCCTGGTCGCCAACCACGTGAC
>RFST01000022.1 GCA_009923855.1 Actinomycetota bacterium | reverse complement strand
GCCGACCTCACACACCCCGCGGGCGCGACGTCACATTGTCAGCAACGTGGCGTATACCTCGCGGGCGCGAACCAACTCGGAGATCTCGACCCATTCCACCGCCTGATGGGCTTGGTCGATCGATCCTGGCCCGAACACCACCTTGGTCACGTCGATCCCGTCGTAGGCCAAACAATTCGATCCGTAGGTCACCGTCGCCGGTTGTTCACCGGTGATATCGGCGAGCACCCCGATGAACGCATTGTCTGAATCCGTGAAAAACGCCGGGAATGCCACACCGTTCGCCAGTACCACATCGACGGTTGCTGGCCCGGCGGCGCGCGTGACCGTCGCCGTCAACTCGGCCTGAACCACCGCCGGATCCTCGCCCGGAGATAAACGACGACCGATGTACAGGCGACAACTGTCGGGAATGATGTTGCGTGCGGTTCCTCCGCTGATCTCCGTGACCGAGATCGTGCCGGGACCAACCGCCGTTGTTGTGGGCAGTACGGCCAAACGCTCGTTCTCCGCGTCGACGGCAGCGATAATCCTCGCGGCAGCAGTGATGGCGTTGACGCCGAGTTCAGGCTGTGAAGAATGGGCCGCGTGGCCGTGGACACAGACCTCAAGACCGAGCCCACCTTTATGGCCGTGCACCGGTGCGCATGAGGTGGGCTCGGCCACGATCATGCGTGCGCGATGCGCCACCGCATCGTCAAGACCGCCATCACCAAGGCGGTCTGCCAACCGCCGCGCCCCGAGCAGCCCACCCATCTCTTCAGACACCGTGCCCACCAGGTGAACCGTGGGCCCCGGTCGCGTCCCGTTGCGATGAAACTCGGCGAGCACGTCCATGACCACCGCAAATGTGGCTTTGGTGTCGACCGAACCGCGACCAAACAGTCTCCCGTCATCAATACGACCATCAAAGGGATCGCCTGACATGTGGTGCACGGCCACCGTGTCGAGATGGGCATCGACTATCACGACATCGTCGTGACGTTGACCGAGAAAAGTGGCTTCAAGGTTTGGCCGTCCATCGAGGACATTGTCGAGGGTGACTTTGGCACCGATCGCTGCAGCATGCTCAGCCAGGTGTTCAGCCAATCGACGTTCACCGGTGATGGCAGAGTCGTCGGACTGCAGTGGGTTCACGCTGGGGATGCGCACGAGGTCTGCAACCGCATCGGCCACCCGCTGGCCAACGTCGCGATGTGCTGCCATGGGTTGACGCTAGCAAGCCCGGGGCCAGCGCTCGAACGGTCAAGGCGTTGGTTCGTCCACCACCGTGTTCGCGAGCACACCCACGCCGCTGATGTCCACTTCGACCCGACTCCCTGGAACAAGCCAGACCTGTGGGTCGCGTGCATAGCCGACTCCCCCAGGGGTACCGGTCGCGATGACGTCGCCGGGTTCAAGAGTTGTGAATGTGGAGCAGTACACGATGATTGCTGTGAGATCGTGAATGAGCTGCGAGGTGCTGGCGTGCTGCATGACCTCTCCGTCGACACGAGTAGTGAGGGTCAGTGCATGTGGGTCCGCAATCTCATCGGCGGTCACGACCCACGGACCCATTGCACCGGAGCGCTCGAATGACTTACCCGGAAGAAATTGGGAGGTATGTCGCTGCCAATCACGCAACGTGCCGTCCATGAAACACGTAAACCCTCCGATCGCACCCAGTGCATCAGCCTGGGTTGCGTGCCGAGTCGTCTGTCCGATGACGATGCCGAGTTCGCCTTCGTAGTCAAAACTGGTGCTGGCCGATGGACGAACCAGGTCGTCACCGTGACCGACGAGTGACGAGGGGAACCGGGTGAAAATCACCGGATGATCAGGTGCTGCGCTGATGCGGTCTGATTCGGCCACATGGTCGGCGTAATTCGTACCGACGCACATGATGCGCCGTGGGTTCGGCATCGGCGGCAGCCACGTGAGTTCGTCGAGCGGTACACGTGCCGAGGCCTCGACTGCCGCATCGATCGCGGGACGGGTAGCCGGGTCATGGACCATTGAGATCAGTTCAGACTGATCGGTCACCGCTGCAGACAGGTCGACCAAGCCGTCGTCAACGACCGCTCCGAAGACAACGCGACCGGACGGGGTGTGACGGGCCGTGGCAAGGCGCATTGACTGAGTATGTCGGGGTTCGTGCCCGCACCCATCATCCACCGCGGACATGTGTCCGCTGAACGGACCCGCTACGGTCCTGTGCCGAGGAGGTCGTGATGATCGAAACAACCGTGATGGGTAGCTACCCGCAACCGGGATGGCTAGTGGATCATGAACGACTGCTCGGCGATGGGGTGCCCCGGGTACGCAACGCTGAGTTGTGGAACGTGGCGACCGACCAGCTCGCATCGGCTATCGAGGCAGCCACCCTGCTTGCGATCGCCGACCAGAGCGAGGCCGGCGTGGATCTCATCACCGACGGCGAGGTCGGCCGCGAGTCGTACTTCAATCACTTTGCGAATGCACTCGGTGGCGTGTCCAAGGACGAGATCGGTGCCGGGGTGAACCGTCGTGGTGGCACCGCCGACGTGCCCCTCGTCACCGGCGACATCCACCGTGAGCACCCCATCGAGCTCTCCGCCGCCACGTACCTGCGGTCGCACACGACCCGTCGCACCAAGGTGACGGTGCCCGGCCCGTTCACCTTGAGCCAACTCGCCGACAATCGCCACTACGCCGATCAGCGGGCATTGGCGCTGGCCTATGCCGCAGCCATCAATGATGAGATCCGCGATCTTGCCGCTGCCGGTATCGATGTGGTGCAACTCGACGAGCCGTACCTACAGGCCAACCCCGAGGCGGCAGCCAGCTTCGCGCTCGACGCGCTCGCGGTGGCGGTGGATGGAGTGAACGTTGAGACATGCCTCCACACCTGTTATGGATATGCCGCCTACGTGAACGACAAGTCGGCCGGGTACCCATTCCTCGACCCACTGGCAGAGTCGCCCACCACCTGGGTGGCCATTGAGTCGGCTCAGCCAGACCTTCCGCCCTCGACTGTCGCGCGCCTCGCACCGAAAAAGGTCGTGCTCGGCGTCATCGACCTTGGCCGAGACACCGTTGAAACCCCCGATGAGGTGGCGACACGCATCCGCGGGGCTCTTGACCACATCGCACCGCAGAACCTGGCCGTGTCACCTGACTGCGGCATGAAGTACCTGCCGCGCGAACGTGCACGCGCCAAGCTGGCCGCCATGGTGGCCGGCGCGGCAATCGTGCGCGACAGCCTCGGCTGATCCATTCGCCGTATTGGCGTCACGGCACCCCGGGCACCGTCACGAGCCACGCATCGTTACTCAGGCATTGTCGCGAATTTTGCGATCCATATTCTCGTGGTAGTGAGCAATCTTGCACTCACGCCCCTGCAACACATGACGGGTATAGCCACTTGACCGCTTGGTGCGTTCGAGTTGCTCGTAGATCTCGATGTCTTCCCCGACGACCCGCTTGAGGCCTTCCCAGTGCTTCAGCGTGCGCTCCCAGTACGCCGGGTACTCCGGGTCGTCGCCGGTGTCCGGATAGAGGAGTTCCCAGCACAGGAAACGAGTGCGATCCACATCGATCGGAATCGGATTGAACACCTGCACATGTTCCGGATTGCAGTTGAACACCGTGTTGGGGAACACCACGTAATGACAGATCGCGTACCGATGATGATCCGGGTCGCGGGCGAGGTCGTCGACGTGTTCGGCTCTGGGAACAAAACACATGTAGTTGTCACCGGTGATGTGGAACGACGTATCGCGAGCTGCTTTCACCCATTCAGCGCTGACACCATGCAATTCCTTCGTGTGATAGATCTCGTTGAAGCCGTCGACGATCGCCTTGTAGCTCACCGGCACATCCCATTCGACCACATCGTGAAGCACCATGTCCTCCATGCGATAGCGACCGAGATCGGCGGTGATATCCGACCCCAACGCGTCGAGTAAGGGTCGTGCTGTGTCGGGACCAGCCAAATTGATCCAGACCCAACCACCCCATTCATCAACGGCGACAGCAGGCGCGCGAAGACCATCGAGGTGCGCGGGGTCGAAATCTTCACGCTCCGGAACACCAACGAGATCGCCGGTGGTGTCGTACACCCACCCGTGGTACGGGCAAGTGAAACGTCGGGCACCGCAGCCTTGGCGCTCCGCCACAAACGACGGGCCCCGATGCTGACACACATTGTGGAACGCCGAAAGCGAACCATCCGCTTGCCGCACGATGACAATGACTTCGCCGTGCCCTTCAAAGGTGATCCAGTCACCGGGTGCTGCCACCTGCTCGGAGCGACCACCGAGTATCCAATGGCGTCCCAACACCCGCTCACGCTCCAGTTCGAAACGCACCGGGTCGGTGTAGACGTCGCGTGACATGGTGCTCGGTCCGATCGGTGGGATTAATTGACCCACACTTGGCCCAAGACGGACCGGGACGTCTCCGCGTGTCGGGATATGAACCATGATGACGTGTCCCCTCTGACGTACTCGTGTGCACATGCGTGCGATTGCAGAACGATCGTTATATATCACTCGGGCTACGCTGCCGTCAATGCCTCGCACCGTTGATGCCGTTGCCCGAAGAGAAGAACTCGCTGCCGCTGCAGCGCGCGTCATCGCGCGGTCTGGCGTCGCGGGCGCATCCATGCGAGAAGTTGCTTCTGAGGCAGGATGGACCACCGGCACTCTCGTGCACTACTTCCGCAACCGTCGCGAACTGCTGCGGTTCACACTCGAGGCGTCTCTCGAGGGTCGCCGGCAACGACGCGAATACCGCGATACCCACGGCCCCATCGACGCCCTTCGCGACACGTTGCACGATGCCCTCCCCATTGATGATGCCGGGCGCCTGCACTGGAATGTGACGATTGCTTTTTGCGCTCAAGCCGGTGGGGATCCCGAGTTCGCCGCCTTGCAACGTGACGCGTACCGCGACTTTCGCGCCAACGTCGCCGATCGGGTGCGCGCAGCACTGCCCAACGAGGCCGACCCGCTCACCGAAGCGGAACGCCTCATCGCCGTCGTCGACGGTGTTGCCCTCCAGGCCCTCTTCGATCCCGATTCGTGGCCGGCCGACCGCCAGATTGCTGCTCTCGACACCGCACTCGCCGCGCGATAACCACCCGGCCGCGCCGTCAGGCAGAGCCGCCGAGCATGCTCGCAATCGTTCGGTGCAGATGCTGATTCGCAGGTTCATTCCGACCGAAGATGAAGTGCCGGTCGCCCATAGCGGGTAAGGCCTCCCCCACCTGGAAGATCGTTGCGCAGTCCTCGTCAGCAACCACCTGCTCGTACAACTGACGCTTCTGCTCCGCAACATCGACCATCTCGTCAACGATCGGCTCCCGGTAGAACTGAAATTGCAGTGTGGTGGAGCGGTCGGGTGTGGGCCCGGGCAACAGTCGACTCATCATCAACGTGTCGCCGTGCCCGCCCGACAGCGAGACATTCGGAAACACGTAGTGCACCAGGCTCAGGTAATCCTTGTAGTCGATGTCCGCAGCCGCGGGGTCGAAATCAGGGGTGAGTTTCGACGCGAATCCGATGCGCACGTGCGGGCCGAAGAAGTCGTAGGTGTTGCGGTTCGTGATGGAACGGGTACCGATGGTGTTCCGATGCAGGTATCCGATGTGGTACCCGTCGAGGTAGCCATCGGCGGCGAGTTTCCAGTTCGGGCTGTCGATGAAGGTCGGCACTCGGTACGGGTAGTACTCATTGAGCCGCAACTCTGACAGCGAATCCTCCATACCGGCGAGCCAACCTCCGGCATCGAGGTCACCATCGGGGTCGAGAACCGCAAAGACCGCACCGGCCACCACCGCGCTGGGCAGCTCGATCAGCCCCGTTACATCGATCTCACCGAACGTTTCCCTGCCGGGAACACCCACGAGGTTGCCGGTCGTGTCATATGACCAGGAGTGGTACGGGCACGTGAACCGCCGGGCGCTGCCACACACAGCATCGGTGACCTTCGGCCCGCGATGGCGACAGATGTTTAAGAACGCGCGGATCACGCCATCGTCACCACGCACGATGAGCAGCGGTCGCCCGGCCAGGTCGTATGCCACGTAGTCGCCGGCATCGCGCAGTTCGGCAACCAGCGCCACCATCACCGGAGATTTCAGAAAGATCCGATCGATTTCGCGGCGGTACTGATCCGGGTCGGCGTATGCCGATGCGGGCACGCGCATCGGCTGCTCATCACGGTCGGGTTGGCCATCAACGACATTGCGCTGCAGGCGCGCCACCAGTTCGTTCAGCATCGTGCTCATCGATACCCCTCCCCCGCCGCAGCCATTGCCTTCGGCTCTCCAAACATGACATATGTTATACAACGAGACATACGCACGGTAGGGGGCGACAATCCATGACGGACACGAACACGTTTGATGTTGTTGTGCTCGGCTCAGGCGCGGCAGCACTGGCGGCTGCTGCCACCGCAGCTGGACACGGAGCTGCGCGCGTCGGTCTATTCGAAAAGGCCGATGTGGTCGGTGGCACATCGGCCATGTCCGGCGGCATGATCTGGATCCCCCTCAACCATCACATGGAGGCGGCCGGGGAACCCGACGATCGCGACGCCGTCCTCACATATCTCGAATCGCTCTCGCATGGAATGATCCTCCCCGAGCTGGCGGAGGCGTATGTCGATACCGGCCCTGAGATGTTGCGTTGGTTCGAGGACAACACGCCCGTGGTATTCGACATCGTCGAAAGCTTTCCCGACTACCACCCCGAACACCCCGGTGGCAGCACAACCGGTGGGCGGTCACTTGAATGCCCCCTGTTCGACTTCAACGAACTCGGCGAATGGCGAGACCGTGTCTCCCGCAGCCGGCAGATGCCTGCTCATGTACTGATGAACGAGACCAGCCTTGGTCGCGGTGGCACAGCGACGATTTCTGCTGACCTCATGGCTGAGCGCGCTGCGGCAAACCTTCGCGGCTGTGGCCAGGCCCTCGTTGGGCGACTACTACGCGCCTGTTTGGACCTTGGGGTGGAGATCCATACCGGACACCGCGCAGTGCACCTCGAGACGAGCGCGAATGCGGTCACCGGCGTGCGCTTCGACAGTGCGGACGGCAAGGTAACCGTGAATGCATCTGCTGTAATTCTCGCTACCGGCGGCTTCGAATGGAACCGTGAGATGGTGCGCGATTTCATTCGCGGCCCACTTGAACGCACCGTTGCCATCGAGACCAACACCGGTGATGGCCTGAAGATGGCGATGCGCGCGGGCGCATCTATCGGCAACATGCAAGAGGCTTGGTGGGTGCCCATCATGGATGTCCCCGATGAGTCTGGTGACATGTTCTCGTGGCTCGTCAACCGTGAACGGGTCCGACCGCACAGCATCATGGTGAACCGCGCTGGCCGCCGATTCGCCAATGAGGCCGCTAACTACAACGCCTTCGGCGCCGCATTCCACGAACTCGATCCCACATCGTTCACGTACAAGAATCTTCCGGCCTTCTTGATCATGGACCGCCAATACATGTCCAAAGGCGGCATCTACACGTATCGAGGCGAGGGGCCAACACCCGACTGGCTCCACAGCGCCGACACCCTGGGTGAGCTGGCCGAGAAGATCGGTGTAGACGCCCGCGGCCTCGTGGAGTCCGTCAACCGGTGGAACGCTCAGGTTGCCGACCTCGACGACCCTGACTTCGGTCGCGGCCGCAGCATCAACGACACCCACTGGGGCGATGGAAGCCGCACACGTTCAGCCACCCTCGGCACCCTAGAGGAAGGCCCGTACTACGCCGTGCAGGTTCGACCAGGTGCTCTCGGCACCAAAGGCGGTCCCCGCACCGACGGACATGCGCGCGTTCTCGACCTCGATGGCGACGTGATTCCCGGGCTCTACGCCGCCGGCAACGTCATGGCGTCGGCGATGGGCATGACCTATGGCGGTGCGGGCGGCACGCTCGGCCCGGGCATGGTCTTTGGCTATGCCGCAGGTCGCCATGCTGCCGCAGTCCTCACCGACTAGGAAACAGCCCGAGCGAAGTCGCTTATCCGCGCACTCACCGAGGACGGCACCGCAATTGACGGCCTTTACGCCGTAGGAGCCGTTGCAGCCCACCTTCCTCGTGACGGCGACGAATATGCCAGCGGTATGAGCCTCGGCCCGGGGTCGTATTTCGGCCGTCGCGCTGGACGTCATGCCGCGGCCCGCATCTGACGGCTGTACATGCCGCGTGATCACAACGCAGAGCTCAGATCACACGCCCCAACGCGGACGCGGCGTGAATGGCCGGCATCACGCCATTCGTTCCGGTGACATCACCGATTTCGTGCACCGTCCACGGGCCATCCATCTCGCGTAGATACTCGCCGAGTTCTCGGTTTGGGTGGCCATAGGTCACCAGCACCACCGTGGCGGCAGGAATCCGGCGCCGCCGTTCGGTGAATGGCACGCCGATATCCACCCCATCAGGTGTGATCCCGATGAGATGGTGCCCGCCGATGTGATCGAAATCGCCGCCCATCAATCGTTCTCGTGCAGCAGCAACCGTGGCCGGCGGATACGGCAAGGTCGCGCCGATCGCTTCGTGGCGGGTCACCATCGTGACCTCCACTCCGGCTGCGAGTAGAACGTCGGCCACAGAGATCGCCTCGAAAGTGCCGCAATCGTCGTAGACGAATGCTGGGCCCTCGACCACTGCCCGACCGCCGAAGCCGAATACGTCCCACGAGGTGTACACATGCGCGAGGTCATGCCCGGGCACCGGATCGATCGGTGTTGACAGTTGGAAACCATCACGACGCGGCGTCACCCCAGTGGCCAGGACCACATCATCGGGCGCAAGGTCGGCAATGAGATCGGGGTCCGCCCAGGTGTTCACTCGGATGTCGACGCCGAGTCGGGTCACTTCGGCCCCCAACCACTCGGTGATCGCCGCGATATCGCTGCGATGAGGTGCAGCCGCGGCAATCGCTACCTGGCCCCCCAGTTGCCGCGTACCCTCCACCAAGGTCACGTCATGGCCACGCAGAGCAGCGGTGCGTGCGAACTCGAGTCCCGCGGGGCCACCGCCGACAACGAGCACCTTGCGGCGCACCTCGGCGGGTTTGCCCGGTTCGAAACTCACCGCGGTCTCTTTCGCAGCAGCAACGTTCACCACGCAGCCAAGTACCCCAGTCGACATCAACTGGCCGACGCAACCAATGCTCGATCCGATACACGGTCGTACCCGGTCAGCGTCACCTCGCCGTGACTTCTCGACAAGATCGGGATCAGCGATCAGAGCACGCACCATCGACACCATGTCGGCGGCACCATCGGCAACGATGCGCTCGGCATCATCGAGGGTCATGATGCGGCCGACCACCATGGTCGGCACTCTCAGTCGGTCGTCGCCAGATCCGATGATTTGGGCATTTGCCGGCATCTCATTGGCCAGAGGTTCATCCATCGGTGCCAGCAGTTTGTAGAACCGCCAGTACGAACCCATATGCAGTGACACGTAGTCGACCATCGGTTCGACGAGTCGCGCGATGCGGGCAATTTCTGCCGGCGTCAGACCGCCGGGGATGTACTCCTCGTTCGGGAGTCGGATGCCAACGCAGTAGTCGCGACCCACCTCGGCACGAATCGCATCGAGGATCTCTAGCAAGAACCGCATGCGATTCTCGAATGACCCCCCGTATTCATCGGTCCGGATGTTGTTCGCTGGCGAGAGGAACTGCTCGATCAAGTAGCCAGAACTGGCATGCAGATCGACGCCATCGAGTCCTCCCTCGCGACACCGACGGGCCGCCGCACCGAATGCCTCCACCATCTCGTGGATCTGCGCCACAGTCATCGCCGTGGGGACTCCACCCACCATCGGATTGGCAATCGCGCTCGCTGAGACCTGTGTGGAGGCCTTCTTGGGTCGTGTTGCCGAACCCGGGTGATAGATCTGCTGCAGCATCTTCATGCCGTAGGGCCGCATCCGCTCAGAGATCTCCTTGAAGAAGGGGATGCAGTCATCGGAGTACAGAGGGATCAGACTGGGAGCACCTGTATGCACACCAGTGGCTTCCAACGTCGACAACGCAACCCCGCCAGCAGCGCGGGCTTCGTGGTAGGCGATCAGTCGTTCGCCGGTCATCAAGGTGCCGTGTGCTGACCGCACGATGCGGTTCTTCAATGTGAGGGGGCCCACATCGAGGGGCTTGAACACGTGCTCGTACAGGCTCACCACTTCTCTCCCCGACCGGTGGCGATCCGGAGGGTCCGAATGAGGCTCACTAGTCTGCGTCAGTGATCGAATTTAGTCTCACGCTTCCTCGCTTCTGGAACCCCGACGACACCATCCCGTACCGCCGGGCCTACGAGTTCTGCCAGACGGTCGACAGCCTTGGATACGCCGGAGGGTTCATCGGCCACCACTCGTTTTCTCCCGAGGTCAAAGACGAAGCGGCGCCTTTTGTCTTTCTCGCCAGCGTGGGTGCACACACCGAACAGATGCGTCTCGGTACCGGCGTCTATTTGGCCGCACTGCACCATCCGGCGAACATCATCGAGCAGGTCTCGACGCTCGATCGCATCACCAACGGCCGAGCGGTACTCGGTGTTGGCACCGGCTACCGACCGTACGAGTTCGAGACATACGGCATTCCTTTCAACGAACGCGGGCGTGTTCTCGACGAAGTCCTCAGCGTCTGTCGTCGGGCGTGGACGACCGGCAGTTATGCATGGGACGGTGACTACTACCACTTCGACGATGTCGCGGTCTTTCCTCCACCGGTGCAGACCCCGCACCCGCCGATATATGTGGGTGGCACATCGCCGGCTGCGATTCGGCGTGCCGCTCGTCTCGGCGACACATGGTTCACCTTGCCGATGGAAACACTTGACGTGGTGACTGAATTGGCTGATCGCTATCGAGCCGCGTGTGCTGCCGAAGGCCGTACGCCGCGCATCTGCTTGATGCGCGAAGCATGGGTGGGCGCCGATGACGCCGAGGTTGAACGCGAGTGGTATCCGCGGGCCCTCAGTTTCCACCGCTACTACTGGGAGGCCGGTACCAAAGGCGATGAGTCGGACCCGGTGCTGCAACGAGTCGCTGCCGGCGAGGACCCGCCGTATCGCGAATTCGTGCGCGACCGGGCGTTCGCGGGCACTCCCGACGTGGTCATCGACGAGATCCGCCGGTGGCACGACGCAATTGACTTCGATGAGTGCTGCTTGATCTTCGCCACGGGCCGCGAGGCCACCACGCCGGAGGCACTCACCCGAGCCGTCACGCTATTCGCGGACGAGGTCGCCCCACACTTCTCGTAGGAATCTCAGACCAAACGTGTTCAGGGCAATCTGCTCGCTGCGGCTGCGCCGACCATCGAGATCACCGCAGACAGCACAAACACCCAGGTGAATGACCCTGCGGAATCGGCGATGAGCCCACCGATCTGCGGCGACACCATCTGCGCCACTCCGAAGGCCAAGGTGGCGGCGCTGAATGCCGGGCCATAGGAGTTGGCATCTGTGTTGGCGACGATGTGCGCGGTGATCAACGCCGGGCCTCCCGAGAAGGCGAGGCCCGCACCGATGGATGCCACGATCACCAGCACCGACTGGCCGGTCAAAATGATCAACCCGCACGCTGCAAATGCGGTGAATGACCCGGTCAGGGTGACGCGCCGCCCAATCCGGTCGGACAGTGCGCCCAAGCTGATACCGCCAAAGGCTGCGGCAATTCCGACCAGGGAGAACATCGCGGACGCGCGCGCCGATGAGAAGCCGGCATCGTCTTTCAGGCGTGCGACAAGAAATGCCAACACCAAGATGTAGGAGAAACCAAACGCCGCGTAGGCGACCGAGGTCGGCACCCATCCACGCACTGTCCTCAGCGCACCGATGCCCCCGATGCCGCCCCCACCGGTTGGGCGTTCACCGCGATCCCTCAGCACCGTCAGCGTGCCGATGAGAACGACGACGGCGATGACGAACTCGATGCGGTAGACCAATTGCCATACATCCACCGCGTCGCGACTCCGGCCGAGAAAGGCGGCGAGTTGCCCGGCAAAGGCTGTGCCGATGCCGATTCCCGAGCCCACCAAACCAACGGCCACACCGGCCCGTTCCGCGGGAAAGACACGCGCGGCAATTTTTGGCGCCGGAATCCAGATGATCGCGCCGCCAACCCCCATACCGAAGAGCCCGAGCGCGAGCACGGCGGCACTCTGAGCAACGCTGGCCAATGCGAGTGACACGGTGGATGTGGTCAAGCCGATCCGCACGAGGGTGACCAACGAGAACCGGCCCGATGCCCAGGACACGAACAAGGTGCCCAACAGGTATGCGGTGACGTTGACCGTGCCGAAGAAACCCGCGAGAGTGTTCGAGCCGTCGAGGAGATCGTCGCGAGCACCGGGTAGGACCACACCCCAGGTGAAGCGCCCGAAGGCCTGCGCCACGCAAGTGGATGCCATGACCACCGCGATCGCGAACACCACCCGTTCACGCCGATCTGCAACTGCCGCCGTTGATGGAGTGGTCACGTTGCCACGCCGCATCTATGCCCACTCACCCTCTCAGTACCAGCCCGACTCTGAGAGGTCATGGTCGGAGCAACTCGATGCACCGCTCCAGATGTTCATCGTGACGGCCGGCAAATCGAAGAACCACATGACGGGCGCCCGCATCGGTGAAGTCTGCAATCCAGTCCGCAAACCCCTCATCGGGGCCGGCATAGGTGGCCTGCACCGACCTCATCACCTCCGGAGGCGCGGGATAGTAGGCCGCCATGAAATCGTTCATCTCCTGCTCGGCAGCATCGGCGTCATCGTTCAGAGCCACGGTGACATACGTGGCAGCGGTCACCGCAGAAAGCTCACGACCAGCCGCCTCTGCTGCTGCGGTGACCTCGACGAGCCCATTGCGGAAATGCTCCGACGACCCAATGGGAAACCACCCATCAAAACGCGCCCCCGCACGACGCTGGGCGGCGGGTGTTGAACCAGCAGCCCACAGCGGCGGACCACCGTCGCGGTGCGGGGTCGGTGCCACGGCGACGTCATCGAGATCGTAGAAGTCGCTGTGGTGTGTGACCGTCTCCCCTGCCCACAGCCGCTGGCAGATGTCGAGGTGGGCGACGAAGCGGCCGAGACGGCGCTCAAACGGCACACCCACCGATGCATGCTCGTGACGCGATGTGGGGTTATCGCCGCCGATACCGACTCCCAGCACCAGCCGACCTTCGGCGATGCGGTCAAGGGTTGCCACCTGATGGGCCATCACCACCGGATCGCGCAACACCGGCAGCAGCACCGCTGTACCGACCGTGATGTTCTGCGTGCGTGCCGCAACAGCGGCCAACATCGACAGCGGTTCATGCCGAGGACGCGCGGTAATCGAGTCGCCGATCCATACCGAGTCGTAGCCGAGATGCTCGGCACGCGTCGCCAAATCGAGCATCGGCGGAACGTCGACTTGCCCGGCCATCACCGCTTCACGGGTGGGTAGCAGGTAGCCGAATGAGGCTGGGCTAGAAGTCATCGGCTAATCCAACAATTCCGGGTTCAGCCTCGCCACCGTTTCGTAATCGCGTGGTGTCGGCAGTTTCTGGGTCGAGTTGGCGCCGTCGACCACGATGGTCTGACCGCTGATGTACGCGGCATCATCACTGGCGAGGAACAGCGCCGCAGCCGCGATGTCATCAGGGGTCCCCATCCGCCCGAGTGGGGTCTGCTGCAGAACCGCTTCCACAAGGTGCCGGCGGGTGAACACAGCCTTGGTCATCTCGGTCTCGATCAGGTGTGGGGCGATGCAGTTCACCCGCACGCCAAAGGGGCCGTATTCGAGGGCGGCAACCTGAGTGGCGTACTCCACCGCGGCCTTCGCCGATGCGTAGGCGATATGGCCCATCACCGGCCGGTGTGCTGTTGTCGATGAGATATTGATGAGCGATCCACCGCCGCTTGCCGCCATCGCATTCGCGGCGTGACGCATGAAATACAGCGCGCCCGTCAACTGCACTTCCAGCATCGGCGCCAGCACCTCGGGGGTGAGGTCCCGCAGCGGCGTGCTGTTCGAATACCCGGCATATGAGATAGCCACGTCGACCCCACCGTGTTGTTCGACGGTGGCCGCGACAAGGGCGGCCACGTCGGCATCATCGGTGATATCGCAGCGCATCGCGGTCGCTCCGAACTCGGTGGCCACGTCTTGCACGACATCAACGCGGCGGCCGGCGATGACCAGCGTCGCGCCTTCTGCCGCAAAACGTTGCACCGTCGCGAGCCCGAATCCGCTGCCACCGCCGACGACGATGGCTACCTTGCCGTCGAGCCGTCCCGTCATCGCAGGCACCTCCTACACACCGTTGTCATCGCCCCATGATGACCGACCGAGTTCGCGATCACGTCACCGGCCCGACCGTGTCAACTCGGGCGCTTTGCAACCACGAGATCGAGTTGCGTCAGCCCTCGCAGGATGTAGCTCGGTTCATATTCGAACACCGCCCCCGGAACGAATCCAGGAACCTCGATGCGGGCCATCAACTCTTCAAAGGCCACCTTGCCTTCAAGACGCGACAGCGGTGCACCGATGCAGAAGTGATGGCCTTTCCCGAACGCAAGATGCTCTTTGAGGTTCGGCCGTGACACGTCGAATGACTCGGCATCGTGGAAGATCGTCTCGTCGCGATTCGCCGCGGCGAACATCACCCAGACCGTGGAACCCTTCGGAATGGGGACGCCATCGATCTCGGTGTCGACCGTGACATGGCGGAACAAACCTTGATTCGGCGACGACAAGCGCAAGCCTTCCTCCACGAGAGAGTGAATATGTGTGGCCGGGTCACCGGCCACGGTCGCCCAGATCTCTGGTTGTTCGACCAGCATGCGCATCGTCTCGTTCAAGAATTTGGTGGTGGTCTCGTTCCCGGCAACCATCAACTGCCTGATGATGCTGAATACCTCGGGAAACTCGAGCCGCCGCGTCTCACCATCTGGCGTGTCCGGGTCGTCAAAGTCAGCATGGGCAAGTTCGGACAAGATGTCGTCGCAGGGAGCCGACAGGCGGTTCTGATACTCCTCGAACCAGTACTGCTCGGACTCCACCTGCAGCCGCGCAGCCTGAAGTCGGTCCTCGTCTGATGGGGCGACGCCCAATGCGATGTTGTTCGCATCAGACCATGGCTTCACTCGGTCGATCACATCAGGTGACATATTCAGTGCATGGTGGATGACACGCACTGGCAGCGCGACCGCGAAATCCGCGTGGAAGTCAACCCGACCACGTTCAGGAAATGCATCGATCAACTCGATAGCGATCCCGCGCACTGTGTCTTCGAGGTCCGCTATCCGACGCGGCGAAAATGCCCGAGCGACCAGCTTCCGATATCGAGTTTGACGAGGGGGATCGACCGTCAACATCGTCTCTGCGCGCGGCCATCCTTCGGACAGGATCGCAGCCAACTGATCAGCGATCTCTGCCGATGGAACCGTCTTACGGTTTGAACCCACCGATGAGAACGTCGTGACATCTCGTAGTACCCGATTTACGACGTCGTGTCGGGCCACGAAGTACATACCGCTCGGCTCATGGTGCAGTACCGGTCCGTGGTCGCGGACCGCCGCGTAGTGAGCGAACGGACACTGCTGCACATCACGATCCATCGGGTCGTAGTGCGCAAGATTGATCTGATTCATCATCGGCGACATTACTCAGGCGGCATCACGGCAGCAGCCCCGCTCACCTCTGTTAGCGGTTCGTCGGCGATGATGGGGCATGCACTTCACATTCTCTGCAGAGGTGTGGCGATGGCCGGCACGACCGGCATGGCACTTCGTGACGGTGCCATTCGAGGTTGCCGACGAGATCGAGGACGCATCGAGCGAACGCGGCGGATTCGACTCCGTCAAGGTTGAGGTCACCCTTGGACAATTCACTTGGAGCACCTCGCTGTTCCCGAGCGCAGAACACGAAAGCCTCATCCTTCCATTGAAGAAGGCTGCGCGCGATGCCGGCGGTGTCGCCGAGGGCGACACCGCCGTGCTGACAGTTCGACTGATCGCCCGTTGATGGCGTTCAGATAGGCGTTTCGTCGAAGTACGCGACTTCTAACGGCGACGCCAGAACGGCCTCCAAGAGCTCTCCGAGTCCATTGTCAAGACGCCAGGCCACATACGCCTGATGATGCTCGACGGAAGCCCACCGCTCGTAGAGAACAACATCTTCCGAACCCTGCGCAACTATGGTCTCGATCCCGCCGCACCCGTCAAAAGCGCGAGTCTTCGCAAGCCCGTCGGGGCCGGCGAGCCAGTCAAGCCAGCCTTCACGCTTTCCGGGTTGGCATCTAAATGTCGCAATAGCGATAGTCATTTGTAACTCCTTGATAGGTGTTCTTCATTGTGATTTCCAGTACGCAAAGCGTCGCTCGTTACTTCTGGGGTCACGAAACCCAATAGTTCGGTGGCTCGATGACGCCCGCAGCCTGCATAACGGCCCCCAACTCGGCATCCGCCAACATCTCGGCCATAGTCGCACGGGCGCTCGTCGCATCTGCATCGGTCTCCCACACCACAAAGAAACTGTTGCGATCACCGGTGGCGTGAAAGTGGCCTACATGGGTCATACCCGCCGCAGCGAGCCGAGCCGGAGCGTCCTGGTCGTAAACGGCGCGCCACACGTCGTAGTCCTTCACGCGGTGCGACATAAAGACTCTGGTCATTTGATTAACTCCCCCATCTTTGGCGACAACGTGATCGTGCCAGCCGCAAGTTGCGGATTCCTTGCAGGGGTGCCCGCCTGCACCGTCAGGTACCGACAACCTGCTGCGATCAGCCCGCATGGCAATATCAGTAGATGCTGCGAACGACCACACGGGTGATACTCACTCGCCGCCCCACCGACACCGCCACGCCCGACTGTTTCGACGTCGTCACCGAACCGTTACCACCGCTTGAGCCAGGGCAGGTACGTGTCGCTGTCGAGTTCATCTCAGTCGATGCCGGTACACGCACCATGTTGCGCGGGGAAGGCTTCCACCAGCAGGTAGGGCTCGGGGAAACCATTCGCGCCAGTGGGGTTGGCCGGGTGATCGAGTCGGCAGCAGAGGGCTGGCAGGCGGGCCAGGCGGTACGCGGTGGCCTCGGCGCGCAGACCATTGCCACGGTCGACCCATCAACGCTGCAACACATCGATGCGGTTGGCGGTTCGCTCAGCCCGCACCTCGGTGCGCTCGG
>RFST01000210.1 GCA_009923855.1 Actinomycetota bacterium | reverse complement strand
TGGCGTCACGACTGTTGCCTCTTCCTGCGGGCGGTTGGCTCATCGATACCCCCGGATTTCGGGCGGTCAGTCTGTGGTTGTCGGGTCGAGGCATCGAGCGCGCCTTCGCCGATGTGTTCGATCTGATGGATCACTGTCGGTTCCGCGACTGCAAACACGACCGCGAACCCGGTTGCGCGGTGCGTGCCGCGATCGATGCGGGCACGCTCGATGCACGTCGGCTCACGAGCCTGGAGACTCTCGTCGCCGAGGAAGCCGCTGTCGAGGCCGAGCAGGAACGCCGTGAACGCATCGCGGATCGGCGCCGCGCCCCCCGCGGTGGGGCCACCGATGACAGCGACATCGATGATGCCGACGATGACGACCACGACGCCACGAGCGGTTCGGTCCACTCCTGAGCGTCAGGCCCGATGCGAGCCACGCCGGGCTGCATCGGTACTGTCAGACCCATGACAGCTCTTCCGTCCACCCCAGAGATGTACGACCTCCGCATGTCGGAGAAGGTGCGCCCACTGTTCGACGCGGTGAAGGCGTTCATCGAAACCGAAATTGAGCCGGCCACCGAGGAGTTCCATCGACTCGGCGAGGGTCGCGATGAGCATTGGGGCTACGGCGCCGGTCAGCTCGAACTTCTCGACTCGTTGAAGGCCAAGGCGAAAGAAGCGGGGCTGTGGAATTTCTTCCTGCCTGATGCCGAGAGCGGCGAGGGTCTGTCGAACCTTGACTACGCCTACATCGCAGTTGAACTCGGGAAGAACCCGATCGCGTCCGAGGTCATGAACTGCGCGGCGCCCGACACTGGCAACATGGAAGTGCTCGAGCGCGTCGGCACCCCCGAGCAGAAGAAGCAGTGGCTGGAGCCGCTGCTGAACGGCGAGATCCGCTCGGCCTATGTCATGACCGAGCCCGATGTGGCGTCATCGGATGCCAAGCAGATCTCCTGCAGCGCGGTGCTCGATGGCGACGAGTGGGTAATCAATGGCGAGAAGTACTGGTCGTCGGGTGCGGGCGATCCGCGCTGCAAGATCATGATCGTGATGCTCGAGACCAACCCGGATGGGCCTCCGCACCGCCGTCAGTCACAGATTCTTGTGCCTCGCGACACACCCGGTGTTGAGATCCGTGGCGCGATGCACGTGTTCGGTGAAGATGATGCGCCGCACGGTCACATGCACATTCGTTTCAACAATGTGCGCGTGCCGGCGTCGAACATGCTGCTCGGTGAGGGACGCGGTTTCGAGATCTCGCAGCTGCGACTCGGGCCGGGTCGTATTCACCACTGCATGCGCTCGGTCGGGGCTGCTGAGAAAGCGCTTGAGTTAATGGTGCGTCGTGGCCTCACCCGTGAGGCGTTCGGTAAGCGCCTGTCGAACCTGGGCAAGAACCCGGAAGTGATCGCCAAGGCACGCATTGAGATCGAGGCCATGCGTCGCATGGTGCTCACCGCAGCCAAGGCCATGGATGAGCTTGGCAATGCCGAGGCTCGCGTGTGGGTGAGCGCGGTGAAGGCCATGGTGCCGATCCGCACCTGCCAGATCGTCGATGAGGCCATTCAGATGCACGGTGCCACCGGCGTGTCTCAGTGGACTCCGCTGGCGCGGATGTATGCCTCGCAGCGCACCCTACGACTGGCCGACGGCCCGGACGAGGTCCATTGGTTTGTGGTGGGCCGCTCCGAGATCGCCTCGCAGGAAGAGCACGCCAAGGGGTACAACCCCAAAGAAGCCTTCTACGAGAACGAGTCGAAGAAGCTCGACGGCGTCTTCTCCGGTCCCTGACCGGGCCAGTTCCAGTGGGCGCCGCCGCGGTGCCATGAGCACGAACCGACGATCATGTCGGTTGTCAACGCGGTGTAGAGATGGGGAAAGGTGTCGACCCGGCCGGTGGCAGGGTCGAGCAGCACCTCTTCATGGGTGATGCCGGGTGTGATTGCGGGTACTGCCCAGAGTCGTACCTCGTCACAATCGGCGAAGAACGTGGTGACCACGTGGCACAACTGGTCGCCGCGGGCGAGATGCACGAATCCGACCGCGTCGATGTCGAGCCCGCGGGTACTCGCCCGATAGTCGGCATCGATCGTGACCTCGGGCGTCGTGATATGCCACAGGTGAACTGCATCGGTGGGGTCGGGCACGACCACCCGCGGGTTGTTACTCATGTGATTGTTTCACTCCTGCAGGTTGACGAGTGTGTCGACGCCGAGGCGCCGCAGTCGCTCCGCCACCGTGCCCGCGGCGATGGTGGTGAGGTCGGCTCCGGCGGTGCGTGTGCGCTCTGCCAGTCCGAGGAGAATGCCCACAGCGCAATCATCGATGGTGGTCGCATTGCGCAGGTCGACGCAGATGCTGCCATCGAGTCGACTGGCCGCGGTGCGCAGTGCGGGTAACGCAGCCATGTCGACCGCTCCCTCGCAGTAGATGGTGCTGGCGTCGGCATCAACCGAGATGTGCGCCCCGCTCATGGCTCGCGATGGTATCTGCGGGGTCACGATGCTGCGGTTGTCATGGCGGCGCGGCAGCGACGCTCACCGTGCCCACACCATCGCCGTTGTTGTTCCGCAGCGTGATGTGCAGCAGTCGGCCATCGAGGAGCACATCTACGGTGAGATCGTCGCGACCGTGGTAGGTCAGTACGCGCTGTGCGGCGGCTGTGACGTCGCTGGCGACTGCGGCGGCAGGTGCGGTTGCGCCGCCCCCCGATGTCGGCGGCTGGCGTGGTGCGGGGCGGCGAACGCCGAGGAGGCCAGCGTCGACGGCTCGGGCGATGGTGGGGTCCCACCGCACATGTGCGACCAGTGGTGCGCCGACACATCGCACG
>RFST01000209.1 GCA_009923855.1 Actinomycetota bacterium | reverse complement strand
TCGGTGGTGTTGTCGGTTCCGCTCGGTGTCACCGTACGCACGGTCGACCTCGGCGTCGAGCTGCAGATCCTGTCGTACCACGAGCAGCGACGTGTGGCAGCTGCCACAGGGCTGCGCACCGTGCCGGACGAGGCTCGCAGCGGTCGGTCGGCGTAGGGTTTAGCCGTCATGAGCGTGCTCGTCCTCGGTGTGAACCACCGCAGCGCACCCATCGAGGTGCTCGAGCGATTGGCTCTCGACGATGCATCCGCGGCCAAGCTGGTCCATGGCCTGATCACCAGCGATGTGGTCCGCGAGGCGGTGGTGTTGAGTACGTGTAATCGCACCGAGGTGTACGCAGTTGCTGAACGATTCCATGGCGCACACGGTGCCCTGCACGACACCCTGTGCGACATTTCGGGGCTCGGCCGAGCAGAACTCGATGGCCATTTCTACTCGTTCCATGATGAGGCCGCCGTGGAGCACGCCTGTGCGGTTGCGGCCGGCCTTGAATCGCTGGTGGTTGGCGAGAGTGAAATTCTCGGTCAGGTTCGCCATGCCGTGGACGTTGCGCGCGCTGAAGGTGCTGTGCGCTCCACCCTCGAGTTGCTGTTCCGCCGGGCGATCGCGGCGGGCAAACGGGCACGCACTGAGACCGGCATCGCACGAGGAACTGCATCGATCAGCCACGCCGCGGTCGAACTCGCGGCCGACAACCTCGGTGGCCTCAGCGGTTGCCGAGTAGCGGTCGTGGGCGCCGGCACGATGGGTGAACAGATCGCGGTGGCGCTGGCCGACGCCGACGTCGACTCGATCACCGTGGTGAATCGCAGTCGGCACCGTGCCGACAGCCTGGCCGCCCGTGTCGGAGGCTCAGCCAGTGGCCTTGATGGCCTCATTGATGCGCTTGCGGACGCCGACGTGGTGCTCACATGCACCGGCGCCCCGTCCACACTGATCGATCGGGCAATGGTCAACGCAGCGGGGCAGCGCCAGCGGTTGTTCATCGACGTGAGCGTTCCGCGCGACGTGGCGAACGATGTGGCCGACGATGATGCCAGCACCGTGATCGACCTCGGCGATCTCGACCGGTGGGCCGCGGTCGGTCGTGACCGCCGACTGGGCGAGGTGGACGCTGTGCGTGCCATCGTCGCCGAAGAAGCCGACCGGTTCTCGCGTGAACGCATCGCCATGCAGGCCACACCGCTCATCACAAGCCTGCGACGCCGGGTGGAAGATGTGCGCGACGCCGAGTGGGATCGTCATGCCGCACGCCTCGCCGATCTCGACGAGGCGCAACTCGACGCGGTGCGCTCGCTGGTGAACGGTGTGGTCAACAAGGTGCTGCATGAGCCATCGGTGAGGCTTCGCGCTGACGCCGGCACGCCGCGCGGTGAACGCAACGCCGCCGCCGTGGCCGACCTGTTCGATCTCGAGTGAGGTGTCGCGATGAGCAGCCGTGACGGCGCGCCGCTGCGGTTGGCCACCCGTTCGAGCCCGCAAGCCACCGCCCAGGCCAACGCGATATGCGCTCGATTGGCCGACGCAGGAATCGCTGCTGAACTCGTCTTCGTCGACACCGAAGGTGATCGCACCCAAGCCGCACAAGTTCCCCTGCACAGCATCGGCGGCCTTGGCGTGTTCACCCGAGAGATCCAGACCGCCGTTCTCGATGGTCGTGCCGATGCCGCAGTGCATTCGGCGAAAGACCTTCCGACCGACACCCACCCGGAACTGTGCATCGCCGCAATCGGTGCGCGACGCGATGCGCGTGATGCGCTCATCGGCGCGCGTCGCGACACCCTCGCCGACGGCGCCACGGTGGCCACCGGTTCTGTGCGTCGGCGAGCCCAATTGCACGAGGTGCGGCCCGATCTGCACTTCGTCGAGCTGCGTGGCAACATCGGCACGAGGTTGGATCGCATTCCCGACGGTGGGGCGATCGTGATGGCGGTCGCGGCGTTACAGATCCTCGAACTGTCCGACCGCATCGACGAGATCCTCGATCCCAAAGATTTTGTTCCGGCGGTTGGGCAGGGGGCGGTGGCAGTGGAATGTCGCGCCGACGACCATGCCACTCGTGCTGCACTCGCCACGGTGAACGATCCAGGCACGTACGACGCCGTGAGCGTGGAACGTGCGTGGCTGAGAGAGCTCGGCAGCGGCTGTTCATCCCCCGTGGGTGCCCATGTCATCGGCGCAACGTTGTGGGCCTTTCTCGCGGGTGACGCGGGGGTGCAACGGCGCCAGCTCGACCTCGTGGGTGACGCCAGCGCGGACCATGCCGCAGCGGCGGAACTCGCCCGCGCAATGCGCGATGCAGCGATGGTGCGGTGACGCCGATGGCTGGTGTGCTCAATGGTCGCGTGATCGCCACCACGCGGGAGACGCCCGGAATTCTCGATGATGCATTGGCGGCCCATGGGGCTCGCGTCGTGCATGTGCCGTTGATCTCCACTGTCGACATCCCTGCCGATGCACCGGATCGGCCGTATCAGTGGCTCATCGTGACATCGCGGCACGGCGCCGAGCGCGCTGGCGCGTGGTGGCAACCTGGCGTACGCACTGCCGCAGTGGGCACCGAAACCGCTGCGGTGCTGTCCGACACCATTGGTGTGCCCGTCGATGTGGTGCCAGAGGTGCAGACCGCCGCTGAACTCGTTGCCGCGTTGCCCGAGCCTGCACCCGGAGGGGATTCGGCCCTGGTGGTCCAAGGTGACCTCGCCTCGATGGAAGTACGCGACCGTCTGAGGATGAGGGGCTATGAGGCCGATGCCCGCGTGGTGTACGGCACCCGTGCGGTGGTGCCCTCGATGGACGACCTCGGCGAGTTGTTGGCCTGCGACGCGGTCACCCTTGCC
>RFST01000208.1 GCA_009923855.1 Actinomycetota bacterium | reverse complement strand
GCGAGGTGCAACATCGGGCTGCTGAACTGATCGGGCCGCTCCGCGACCTATCGGCAGCGGTGTTCTTCGTGTTCTTCTCGTTCCGCATCAACCCCGCGGACCTCGTGCCGGTGCTGGTGCCAGCGATCATCTTGGCGGCTGTCACCTCGGCCACGAAGTTCGGCACTGGGTGGTATGCGGCGCGTCGGCTTGGCGTGGGCACACGTGGCCGGTGGCGTGCAGCCACGGTGCTGATTGCACGCGGTGAATTCGCCATCGTGGTCGCGGCCCTCGGCGCATCGCTCGTGGAGGGCCCCGACATCGCAGCCCTCGGCGCTGCCTACGTATTGATCACTGATGTGGTGGGGCCGGTGGCGACGAAGTTTGCAGACCGTGGCCGCCGGTCGCCGACGACAGTCGATCCGCTAGCCCGCTGACCCGAAGTTCACGTCGCTGCGTCGCTGTTCGCACCGACTCGACATCGCCAACAACGGTCACCGACCGCCGTGCCCGCGTCACCGCGGTGTACAACAACTCACGTGTGGCCAACGGCGACGTCGCCGAGGGCAGCACGACCACGATGTGATCGAACTCCGAGCCCTGGCTTTTGTGGATGGTCATCGCGTGCACTGTCTCCATCGCCTCGATCTGGGAAGGCGAGACCCGGCGAGGCCCATCCGCGCCGGGGAACATCACTCCAAGGCCTGCCTCATCACGGACCACAATCCCCAGATCGCCGTTGAACAATCCCCTCGTGGCGTCATTCGCGGTGATCATCAGTGGCCGCCCGGCGTACATGCCGGTTGTGGCCACACCCGAGGCCGTCATTGCATGTTCGATCTCACGGTTCCACCAGCTCACGCCACGGCGCCCGCGGCGGTGAGCACACAAAATGCGACGCTGGCCAAGCGATGCCAGCGCAGACGAGATATCGCCGGCCCGCGCCGCACCAGCCGCGTCGACAGCGCTCTCCACAATGTCGGCAAGTACGCCATCGGCTGTGGGCGCGTGCAACAACACGGCAGGGCCGCCCTCATGCCACGGCTCACTTGGTTCGAGCAGCAGCGTTACCGCCATGTCGGCGTCGCCGGCGCGCACCGCAGCAGCGAATTGCCCAATCTGGCTCTGCGAGGGGAACCGACGACTCTCCACAAGTGTGGCCACTCGATCTGCGACCGGAGCACCCGCACCGACGATGTCGCCGAGAACCGACCCGGCGTCGACACTGGCCAACTGTCCGGGATCGCCCACGATGATCAGGCGGGCATCGGGCCGCATCGCCGCACACAACTGTGCCATGAGCGGTAGCGAGACCATCGATGCCTCATCGACGATGAGAACGTCGTGCGGCAACCGATGACCGGCGTGATATCGCGTGGATCCATCTCCGGGCCGACTTCCGATCAACCGATGCACCGTGGAGGGTTCAAGACGTTGCATTTCCGCCGCCACAGCCACGAGGGCCTCGTCGGTGCAATTCGCCAGTAGACCAATGGCATCGGCCACGCTCTCGGCCATACGGGCCGCGGCTTTGCCGGTGGGTGCCGCCAGCGCAACGGACAGCTCGACCCCATGGCGGTCATACAGAGCGGCAAGTAACGCCGCGACCGTGCGGGTCTTGCCAGTTCCCGGGCCGCCGACGAGTACCCCAAGGGCGCCACCCACGCATCGCTGCACGGCCGCGAGTTGCCCGGCATCAAGCTTGAGGACCTCGGCAACATCATCAATCCGAAACTCACCAGTCGCCACAGGTGTCGCGGCGAGCCGGGCGAGGTGTTCGGCCACCGTGACTTCGCTAGCCCAGAAACGACGTGAATAGATGAGTTCCCCATCGACCACCAACGGAGACGTTGGCTCGCTCGCGACCGGTGATGATGCGACACGTTCGAGCCATGCCACGCGATCAACGGGCCATTCGACGAACGGGGCCACCGCGATGTGGCCCAACTCGTCGGGCGTTGCCAACGGATCATCGGCCCCCTCGGCGTCGTCGAGGGAGGTGGGGAATTGTTCATGAGCGTGCCGCGCCGATACCGCTGAGTGCCCCATACGCGGCGCACCCACTGCACATGCGACGGCCAGAGCCACCGTTAGATCAGATTCGCCGCACAGCGCACAGACGCCGGCCGCCACGTGAGCGTCGCCTGCAGAGATGACACCTGCACGGACCCATGGCTCTAGTGCCCCAACAAGGTGTCGACGCGACCCAAGTTCAGCGACCACGGCGCACCTCCGGGGCGATCTCCGCATCAAGTTGAGCAATGACGGTTGGTGGCGGGGTCCACCACATCACACCGGGAACCTGATCACCGACAGCCACCGCTGTTGATGTTGGGGTCATCCCCCGCACGAAGAGATAGGCCGCACCGCCAATGCAGTCGTCCACGTCGACCTCGGGCAACCGGAAGCTGAGGTAGCGCCGAAGGGCAACCAGATACAACACCGCCTGCAACGGGTAGCCGTGGCGTTCCATCTCACCGACCATCTCTGCCCGCATGAATGCGGCATTGTCGCTGATGCGGTTGGTTTTGTAGTCGGCAACCACGTAGCGGCCGTCGACACGGGCGACAAGGTCGATCGACCCAGTCAGCATTCCTTCGATATCCACGTGGAGCACCCCATCCGCTGCTGCACGGAACCACCCCGCAAGCGGGTCATCCGGAGCGAGTCCCTCGCTGACAATCCGGGCGATATCGGCTGCCGACATCGCGGCCAGCGGGAAGAGGAAGTCCAGTTCATCACGGCGATCACCACGCGCGATATCGGCGAGTCGACGCCCTCCCAGTGGACCGCCGAGTGGGGCGCGCACTGCATCGGCAAGCCCTGCAGCTAACTGCTGCGGAGCCATCGGCAGCCGCCGATAGCGCATG
>RFST01000207.1 GCA_009923855.1 Actinomycetota bacterium | reverse complement strand
CGACCTCACTGCAGCCGGTCTGGTCTTCACAAATCGCCGAGGCCGTCTACAAGATGCCTTCCGAGCGCGCGTGCTGTTTCCGATCTTCACTGCCGATGGTGAACCTGTCGCGCTCGGTGGCCGCATCCTGCCCGGCTCCGACGACCCTGCGAAGTACAAGAACTCGACAGAGACGCCGATCTATACAAAATCTCGCACGCTGTACGGGCTGAACTGGGCGAAGGCCGACATCGTGCGACGCGGCGTGGCCGTGGTGTGCGAGGGCTATACCGATGTGATCGGGTTCCATCGCAGCGGGGTGCCGCTGGCGGTGGCGACCTGCGGTACGGCGTTCACCGAAGAGCACGTGAAACTGCTGAAGCGCTACACCTCGAAAGTGGTGTTGGCCTTTGACGCCGATGCCGCTGGCCAAGGGGCGGCCGAACGTTTCTACGAATGGGAGCGCGCCTACGACATTGAGGTCGCCGTGGCGCGGTTGCCCGACGGGCGTGACCCTGGTGATCTCGCACAGTCGGATCCTGAGGCGTTGAGTACTGCCGTTGACACGGCTGAACCGTTCTTGGGGTTTCGCCTTCGTCGCTTGATGGCCGGAGTCCCAGCCGACACTCCCGAGGCCCGGGCGCGTCTCGGCGAACGAGCCATAGCGATGATCGCCGAGCATCCCAATTCCAATGTGCGGCGGCTCTACGCCGGCGAGGTTGCTGCTCAACTCGGGTTGCCGGCCGCAGAGATCGTTGCCGCCGCGGATCGTCGTGATCGCTCCGCTCGGGTGCGCGTGCCGTCGCGAGCAGTTCGTCATGATCGCGAGTCGGCAGAGTTCGTCGCGCTGTGTCTGCTGGTCAGTGATTGGGATGCCATCGCACCGTGGTTGATCGCCGAGGTGTTCTCCGATGCGGTCATCCGAGAGGCCTTTGATGTGCTTGTCAGCGCTCAGGGCGATATTTCTGCGGCGATCGCTGCTGCACCCGATCATCTTCATGAACTACTGGACCGGGTTGCGGTTGCCGATGTGGAGGCCGATCCCGATGCGGAGGCGCGCAACTTGATCGCCGCCGCGGTGCGTCGCGAGCTACGGGCGGTACCCAGCGCCGCCGACGCTGACCGGATTGGGCGTGATGCGGAGGCACGGCGGCGACTTGAGGGCATTGCTGATCCAGCGGTAGCCGCGGAGACCGCCGAATGGCTACTCGGCTGGTTGGCAGATCGCGCAGAGGAGCGTGTCGGTGGTGGATGACCGGCCGTTGCCCGCTGCACCACTCGGTGCTGTCGATTCTGAGGAGTGGAACGCCCTCGTCGCGGTCGGGCGTGGTGGCGGGGTGGTGACGGCGGAGCATCTTGCGCATGTGCTGCGCGCGGTAGAACTCACGCCCGACATCTTGACCATTGTCACCGAAGTGCTAGCCGGTGACGGGATCGCCATCGATGAACGAGTGGATGATCTGGATGCTGATGCCACGCCACCGGAGGGGCGGCGCCGACGCCGTTCGAGCGAGGACGATGGGGGTGATGCGCGCTTGCTGGCGCGTCGGGCGCGGCGTTCCCGTCGCGGATCAACTGATGCAGGCGCCGGCGACAGCGTGCGGATGTACCTCGATGAGATCGGACGTGTCGATCTTCTCGCTGCTGACGAGGAACGACATCTCGCTGCGGCCATTCACGATGGCATCGAGGCTGCAGCACAGATCGATGCTGGTGGCATCGACGAAGCGGAGACACGGCGCCTTCTTCGGCGTGTGCGACTGGGGGAGCGGGCACGCTCGGAGTTGACGCAGGCGAATCTGCGTCTCGTGGTCAGCATCGCCAAGCGCTACACGAACCGTGGGGTGATGCTGCAAGATCTCATCCAGGAGGGAAACCTGGGTCTGATGCGGGCCGTGGAGAAGTTCGACCATACGAAGGGGTTCAAGTTCTCCACCTACGCCACGTGGTGGATACGCCAGGCGATCACCCGATCACTGGCTGATCAGTCGCGGACGATTCGTATCCCGGTGCACATGGTGGAGCACCTGAATCGGTTGCTGCGCGTGCGTCGCGAACTCGCGCAGGAGTTCCACCGAGAACCCACGGTGGGTGAGCTCGCCGAGCGCTTGCATATGGAACCCGAGCGCGTGACAGAACTGCTGCGGTGGTCCCAGGACCCGCTGTCGCTCGATACACCGGTGGGCGACGAGGACGATGCCGAACTCGGTGATTTCGTACCCGATGTCGACCCGGGGCCCGACTCCGAGATTGTGGCGCGTGACCGCGAACACGAGATCGCGAGGGTGCTTGCGACTTTGGGGGAGCGCGAACAGGAGATCCTGCGACTGCGATTTGGCATCGGTGAAGAACGACCTCGAACGCTGGAAGAAGTGGGGGCAGCACTCGGCGTGACCCGAGAGAGGATCCGCCAGATTGAGGCGCGCACCCTGGCCCGTCTGCGAAACACCCAAGCACGAGATCAGTTGCAAGAGTTCCTCGACGGCAGCTGATCCGCCGGTGACGTCAGAGCTCGTCGGCGATAGCATGCGGGTCGCCGTTCCGGGATAGCTCAGTTGGCAGAGCAGCTGACTGTTAATCAGCGGGTCGCAGGTTCGAGCCCTGCTCCCGGAGCCATCAGCGGGGCCCTTCGGGGCCCCGCTCCCTTTGGGGCGGTAGCTCAGTGGTCAGAGCAAGGGACTCATAATCCCCGGGTCGTGGGTTCGATCCCCACCCGCCCTACGCGACGGGTCATGCGCACTGCCGGACGACCCGAAATCTGCCCGTAGGAACGGGCTCGGGTACCGTGCGGCTATGGCTGAACTGCGCGATCCTGTGACCTTCTGCGACCTGGTTCTCACCGCCCTGCGCCGTCATCGAGATCGAGAAGCCTTCCGGGCCGA
>RFST01000206.1 GCA_009923855.1 Actinomycetota bacterium | reverse complement strand
CCACCCACCTCCTCCTCGACGTCTCCGGCTACTACACGGCCGCCACCGGCGGCGGTTCTGTCGATGCGTACACCAAAGCCGAAACTGACGCGCTCCTTGATGCAAAGGCCGACGCGTCCAGCGTTGCCAACCAGCAGTTGAGCGATACCGGAGGATCAATAACCACCCTGGTCTCGCGGGAGTACAACTCGGTCTATTCACTTCCGGTCGTGCAGTTGACGTCATCTGGAACACCCGTCATCGCAGCAGCAGTTCAACCTGATGGCTTCACCAGCCTCGGCGCTACGGACGACGTGAGCGTCCGACTCATCTACTGCGACACGCTTACCTGCCAGGGTGAGCGCACCGAGGTCGAGCTAACGGAACCGGGCAGCGCTGCTCACTCACTGCGTCTCAGCAGTAGCGATGTTCCACTGATCACGTTTGTCACGCCCGATGGTCAGTACTACGCCCGCTGTAACGACACGTCCTGCAGCGGTGGTATTTCCACCCCCGTGCAAATAGGTGCCGGAGCCGGGCAGGTACTTCTCGACGTTGACTCAAATGATCAACCTGGATTGGTGTGGGTCGGCGCGACCGGCGATCTCTACTTCGCCAAGTGCTCGTCAATCGACTGCACATCACGAACCGAGAACATCGTTGCAACAGGCGTAACCGACGGAACCGGCGCGACGAGTTTTAATTTCTCACCAGATGGATCTCCCGTTATTGCCTACACACACACGGGTGGGGGTACCGCTGATGTGCGCCTCGTCACGTGCAACGATCCGGCATGTGCTGGTGGTGACGAAACAGATCTTTCAGTCGATAGCGACACCAACGGTGACTATGGGGTCGACTTTGCGTTCACATCGGCGGGGATGCCCATCATCGCTTACACCGATAAGGACACCAACGGGTACGACGCCATCTCCCTTTTGGTGTGTTCAAATGCCACGTGCAGCACGTCCGACAAAACCGAGTCCATTTTCTCCGGGCGGGTGCCCAGTGTCAGCGTCGATGCACAGGACCGCGCACATGTCAGCTTCCTCCAAGCGCACAGGGTGGTGACGCGAGTCGACTTCAATGGTGAAGAGGCGTCGACGACGACTTCGTACCGCGTGTCGGCCCTTCGATGCCTGTCGTCCGACTGCGTCAGCATGGGGCTCGACGAAACGACGGATACGGCCATCCCCATGCCACGTGCGACGAGCTCAACTGTGACCGCCGACGGCACACTCCTGGTTGTTTCCATCGGCAACTCTTTCGTCACGACGCTGCAAACCTTCGCGTACTGACGAGGTCAGACCGAGCAGACCCGTCAGACGGAAACGTTTAACGGTCATCAGCAACGTCTAATAGCCGTCAATCGACGTGCTGCGTTCAACACTCTTTGCTGAGCGATCTTGATCGTCGGCCTGAAGGCGTTCGCGTGCCGGTGCGCTCGGTTCCCATTATCGAGTTGGCGTCGTCCACTGACTCGCATGGCCTCAGCACCACATCAGAACGACCTCCGGCACCGTGGTACACCCGACCCTCCCGGCCGGGGTGATGTCGCGGCATTCAGAATCGGCCGCGATGTAGCGAAGGCTTGATGCGTATGTGACAGGTTGTGCACACAGTGCCGCGCACTACACGGTGAGTTACACCAGGCGTGAACGAATCGCGGTCAACCAGTCGTCAGCACTCCGCCACCGTTCGTCGGCGTGTGCGCGTGCATCGTGCACGGCACCATCTGCGCGTGGCCATGACCCGAACCACTTCACCGAACCCTGTTTGGCGTGAAGTGCGCGCATCGCGTCGGCGACGAGGTCATCACCGACATGCCCCTCCGCCAGGAGAATGAAGCAGTAGTCACCCAACCCGGCGTCGCGAATCGGACGTGAGATCAGGTTCGACAGATTGATCCGCCGCGCCGCGAACTCCTGAAGAATCGAGATCAAGCTGCCGGGCTCATCCGCACGCTGGAACACCACCAGACCGGTGCGGTCATGACCGGTGGGTGCCGGGCACCCGTCGCGGGCCACCAGCACAAACCGAGTCTGGTTGCCGTCTTGGTCCTCAATGTCGCTTGCCAATACCTCGAGGCCGTAGAGGTCAGCAGCCACCCGAGGCGCAATCGCGGCCATGCCGGGCGTTGGTTCAGTGCTCACGGCTTGCGCCGCGCCAGCTGTTGACGATGCGGCGCGGATATTCACCTCGGGAAGGTGCTCGCGCAGGAATCGATGGCATTGCGCGGTGGCGACCGGAATCGACATCACATCGGTGACGTCCGCAATGGTGGTGCCAACGGGAGCGGCAAGACACAAGTGAATGTCGAGCACCACCTCTCGGATGATCACCAGATCGTGGTCGAAGGCCAACGCGTCGAGCGTGAAGTTCACCATGCCTTCGATCGAATTCTCGATCGGCACGAATCCGTAATCGACCGTTCCGCTCGAGACGGCATCGAGCACATCGGGCACCGTACGCAACGGTGTGAGATCGCCATCGGCAAGGTCGCTCTGAGTGCGTAGCGCCTGCTCAGTGAAGGTGCCGAACGGTCCGAAGAACGCCACGCGCACCGCGTCGTGACCAGCGGTGCCGGTCGCCGCGGGCGCGGAATTGCTCGCGTCGTGCGTCGTCGCGTTATCGGTGTTCACGCGATGCAGGTTATGCCGTCGTACACATCTGCGGTCGGGAACGCCCATGGACAACACCGTGCCCAATCCGATGTGCCGGTGTGCGAACGGCGAGCCGGCATCTGTCCGCCGTCGCGGTTCATCGTCAATCCGAGGGGTGAAATTGTCTCGATTCGTGACACGATGTCGACGTGGACGAGTCAACTCTGCGCGACCTCGTCGACCAGATCCGCACCGGCGATATCTCACCTGATGCCGCGGTTGCTCGCCTTCGACGGCTTCCCTTCGCTTCCGCTGCCGAC
>RFST01000205.1 GCA_009923855.1 Actinomycetota bacterium | reverse complement strand
GCACCCGGTTGCCCCACCCCCAGTAGTACGCCATCACATGCAGTTCACCGGTTGCCGCATCCAGCTTGGGATGGGCAGAGAATGAATAGGGGAGCGACCCGTCGAGATCCGAAATGGTCACGGTGGCCAGTTCGTCATCGAGTTCCACCGGTGGCGCGCCACCTTCCACAAGGGCCAAGGTGCGACCCGCGAATCCGATCACGTTGGTGTTCGCTGAGAACGACATGTGATCTGCCGGCCATGGGTTTGGTGGCGCAGGTTCACTGAGCGTTGCTGCGACCTCGTCATTTCGTACCCAACGGTTGCGGTACCACTCGGCGCGTCCGTCGCGCAGCGAGATGCCGTGCACCATCCCGGTGCCGGTGAACCAGTGGTAGGTCGCTGGGTCTGGTGGGGTGACGGGGTTGGGGCCGTTTCGGAGGTAACGGCCGCACAGTTCAGCGGGCAAGGTGCCGGTGATCGTGAGGTCGACCGCGGTGGTCTCCACATCGACCGGGGCCATATTGCCGGCAAGAAACGGGTTGGTGCTCGAAGAGGTGGCGCCCATGTGGGCAGCGTTACCCAGAACCTGGCTGTCGTCAAGCAGTGTGTCGTGAGCAGTGCCGTGCTTTCAGTGTCACGTTCGCAGTGTCGCGGACACACTCTGCGCATGCGGCGTTGCGCATGCGGTGTTGCGTCTGCGTTGTCGCGTACGGCGTGTCGTGTGTTCGGTGTTTCGGCCGCAGTTGTGAGCATGCAGTGGCGCCAACGCAGCGATTCGGAAGCAGTGTCACTCACGAGCACGAGACCTCCGCGCAACCGGCTCACACTTTCAGTGCCGTGCTTTCAGTGTCACTCACGCGGTGCGATGAACGCTGTGTTTCGGACCCGGTGTTGCGGTTTCAGTGTTGCGGACGCGTACGCACGCTTTCAGTTTCGCGCAACCAGTTTTGTTCAGGCAGCGTCACGGAAGCTGCGTCGTGGAAGAGTGCGCAGGTGCTGCTGTCACCGACGTTTTGGCGGTGCTGACAGGTGGCGCGGCCGTGATCGCCGGGCGGTCCACCACGTTGCCATTGCCACCGCACCCCCGATCAGCACCACGGTGATGCCTTCGAGGACCGGATCATCGACCACGCGCATCGTTGCCCCCACCACGGCGATGAGCACCATGACGGACGAGGCGGCCAGTAGTTCGATCCACTGTCGTTGACCGGCGATCGCAAAGAGGCATGCCGCAACAATGAGCACTGGTGCGGTCCCGGCCAGCACATCGTGTTCGCCGAACCAGACCGAAGTTGCACTGACGAGGACTACCGCGGCCACAAGTCGCAGGGTCACATCCGCCACGCGCCGGCCGGTGGCAATTGTGATGAGGCCGCAGGCGAGAGTTGTGAACATCGCGGCACCAACGGTGGCCGACGTGTCGAGTAGCGCGGTGATGGCTCCCATCATCGAGAGTGACGCAGCTGCGGTGGTGAGTGCACCGGCGATGGCTGTGTCTCGCCGTCGATACAAACCCCATGCGGTTGCGAGTGCCGCGGGCGGAAGAATCGACCATGGTGCCGCGTCGCGGTTCACATCCCAGGGGTCGACGCCGGGTCGCACATCGTCGGTGACGAGGGTGTGGGTGAACAATCCGACCGAGGTGGCGAGAAGCCCCACGGCCACCAACTCCGTTGCCTCGGCCATGCGTTGCAGGGCACCGGTGCGGCGAGCCAGCAGCCGAACCGCCGGTACGAGGCAGAGGCCCACCAGCCCGGCGGTCGCGGCCAGAACGACCTCGTCGACACCATCGATCAGCGCAACGATGAGACGTACAAGACCTGCAGCGACGATGAACGCGGCCAGGTACCCCACGAGTTCGCCGATCGGTGTGCTCCATCGCGGTGCATCGGCGATGGCGCGAGCATCGGCTTCGGTAAGCCGGCCGTCAGCAACGAGGCGGGCGATGACGGCGTCGCGGTGGAGTCTCGTGCTGTCTGCTGGGTCAGTGGATTGAGTCATTTTGCTGGTCTCTATTCACGTGGGCTGCCAATGGTTGCGCAGTCGGGGTCAGCACTCGGGGCCCACGTCTGGGGCTCAGTGTTGCACGACGAGGACATTCACAGATTGCGACCCTTTGTTGGCTCGGTCGTGGTGTACCGGGTTACGTCACGGGGTGGTGGGATGCGAATGCCGATTAGTTCGGTGGAGGCAACTGGTTTGGTGCGATGTCTGAACGTGGCATCCATGTGCGGCGTGGATGAGGGGTGGTGTCTTGGAGGTGGTGTTGCGGTGTGGGAGCGGTGCCTCGGTGGCTGTTATGAACACGCGTCGCATCATCTGATGCCGGGGCCTAGCAGCAACTGGCTTGTTTCGTCTGGCGTGATGTCCGGGTGTGGCGGCAGTCGAGTTGTCTGGTGGAGCGAACTGGTTCTGCGCGATGGCGCGGTGCTGAAACGTATTGCTGCGCCTACAGGCGATGTATTGCCGCGCGTGGCACCACCTGAACTGCCGGGTTAGTCATCCGTGGCGTTCGTTGCGCTGTCACCAGAGTTGTTGCTTCTGTTGTTGCCGTTGCCGTTGCCGTTGCCGGCGTTGCTGTTGCCGATGCTGTTGCCGGCGCCGATGCTGTTGCCGGTGCTGTTGCCGTTCCCGTTGTTGTTGCTGACGTCGTCATCGTCATCGTTGTCAACTCCATCTGATGACTCGACGTTCGTGTTATTGCCGTTGCCGCGACCGGGTGTGTTGCCGCTATTTCCGGGAGGGCCGGGATAAACCGGGTTCCAGCTCTCGATAGGCAACGTGGTCGTCGTCGTGCCGTTTGACCCGCCGAAAGAGTCATCGTTCCCGTTGCCGTCGCCGTTGTTCCCGTTGCCGGTGTTCCCGGCGTTGCTGCTCCCGTTGCCGTTGCCGTTGCTGTTGCCGTTATTGCTGGCGTTGCCGTC
>RFST01000204.1 GCA_009923855.1 Actinomycetota bacterium | reverse complement strand
GGGGGAGCAGGGGTGGATGTGGTGAGGGCGATGCCCAACACCCCGGCGTTGGTGCGACACGGTGTGAGCGCAGTGTGTGCCGACGACGCATCATCGGCAACGGCGCTGGAATGGGCACAAACGATGCTGGGTGGGGTGGGGTCGGTGGTGCCTCTCGACGAGTCGATGTTCGATGCGGTCACCGCGCTGACCGGGTCGGGGCCTGCCTATGTGTTCCGGGTTGCAGAGGCGTTGATCGGTGCGGGTGCCGCTGCGGGGCTGCCAGCCGAGCTACTGGAATCGATGGTGACCGACTTGTTGGTGGGATCGGCGGCTCTGCTCGCTGAACGCGGCGATCCGGCGGGGCTGCGGGCTGCGGTGACCTCACCGGGCGGTACCACGGCGGCCGGACTCGAGGTGCTCGATGGTGCCGATATCGATGGCATCTTCACAGCCGCAGTCGCTGCTGCGGCGGCGCGTGGCGCCGAATTGGGTCGGGCTGCGCAGGGGTGAGCGCGCTTGTGAAAAGAATCCCGAGTGTGCCCCTTGTCACAGCACCATCGGCGTGCCTAACATGTGTCCAAGACGCACCGGGCAACCGGGACGCGCCGACAGGGCTGGTGCCATCGGGGGGTTGGCACCAGCCCTCGTCGTTTTTCACGGCACATTCGTTGCCGGCGGTGGGGGAGAACCGGTGAAGCGCATCGGGTTGCTCGGTGGAATGTCATGGGAATCGTCCGTCGAGTACGAGCGGGTGATCAACCGGGAGGTGCAGCGTCGATGTGGAGGTGTTGCATCGGCAGACTTGGTGGTGAGATCGCTCGACTTCTCGGTGGTGGAGAAGTTGCAGGCCACCGATCGCTGGTCGGACGCCGGCGAGCTGCTTGCAGCCGAGGCCGCGCTGTTGGAGCGAGCGGGTTGCGAGATCATCGTGTTGTGCACCAACACCATGCACCGCGTCGCCGATGTGATCGAGGCGGCCATCGGGGTGTCATTCATTCACATCGCTGATGCCACGGCGGACGCTGTGCGCGCTACCGATGTCACCACGGTCGGGCTGCTGGGCACGCGTTACACGATGGAGGCCGACTTCTATGCCGGTCGCCTGCGCGATCGCCACGGACTCGACGTGGTGGTGCCGCCGGCCGGCCAACGCGATGTGGTGCATCGCATCATCTACGACGAGTTGGTGCGTGGCGTGGTGAACGATGCATCGCGAGCGCAGATGCTGACGGTGATCGAGGGCCTACGCGACCGCGGTGCCACTGGGGTGATCGCCGGCTGCACCGAGATCGAATTGCTGGTGCGACCGCACGATGTGAACGGGGCCTACTTCCCGACCGCAGAGCTGCACGCCCGCGCAGCCGTCGACGCGGCGTTAGCGTCTGAAGGGTGACGCGCCGCCACGACACCGTCTCGTTCCTGTCCGACTATGGCCTCGACGATGAATTCGTCGGTGTGGTGCACGCTGTCATTCGTGATCTCGCACCGCAGGCCACGGTCATCGATCTGACCCACGGGATCGCGCCGTGTGATGTGCGGGCTGGTTCGCTGGCGCTGGCTCGATCCATTGCATGGGTGCCCGAGGGCGTGGTGCTTGCGGTGGTCGACCCGGGTGTGGGTTCGGCGCGTCGGGGGATCGCGGTGGAAGTGGCCGGTGGCGCCGGTGTGTTGATCGGCCCCGACAACGGTCTACTCGCACCGGCCGTTGCCATGGCCGGTGGCGCTGATCGGGCCGTCGAACTGACGAATACGGCATATCACTTGGACGCGGCGGCGGCCACCTTCGACGGCCGCGATGTGTTCGCCCCGGTGGCCGCTCATCTGTGCAACGGTGTGGATCTCGCCGAGTTCGGGCCTGAGGTCGACCCTGCATTGCTCACCCCGGCCACCATCCCGCTGCCTCGCCCAATGGACGAGGACGACCCGGTCGCGGGCGTCGTGGCCGAAGTGCTGTGGGTCGACCGGTTTGGCAACTGCCAACTGAACGTGGGCCCCGACGATCTCCCACCCACCTGGGACAGACATCTGCGCGCCACGCTGCCTGACCCCGATCAGGTGTCGGCGACGGTGGTCCGGGCCGTGACCACGGTGGATCACTTCGCCGCGGTCGGCGGGGGCGTGGGTCTCGTGCTCGATGCCTACGGCATGTTTGCCCTGTGCTGCGATCGACGATCCGCCGCTGTCGAACTGTCGATCGGGGTGGGGGATCAGGTCACGCTGTGTCCGGGCGAGGCGCCTCAGCCGGCGGCGACACCGGTGTCGTTCACGCGGTAGGTTCGACTCGTGCGCCCCGCCACCACACTTGCTCTCGGTCTATTGCTGCTGGCGATCCTCGTCGCCGGCACGATCTCTCTGCTCAGTCTGTAGTCGATCGTCGGCGTGTCAGCGCCCGGTCGCACGCCGCAGGTTCTTCGTGGCACGACTTTGTGAATACGCGCACGAGCGTCGTAGTCTGAAGAGCGATGTCCCCCCAACATCGCCGCCGTCGTATTCCTGATGCCACCGTTGCGCGCCTGCCGGTGTACCTGCAGTTGCTCAACGAACGTATGGCCGCTGGAGTGACGAATCTGTCCTCAGAAGACATTGCCGCCCTCGCTGCAGTGAACGCCGCGAAGGTCCGCAAAGACCTGTCGTATATCGGCACGTACGGCACCCGTGGCGTTGGCTACGACGTCGAGTATCTCGTGTACCAGATCTCGCGTGAACTCGGTCTCGACCACGACTGGTCGGTCGTCATCGTGGGCGCCGGCAACTTAGGTCAGGCTCTTGGTGGCTACGGCGGATTCAACGTGCGTGGGTACCCGGTTGCCGGCATGTTCGATATCGACGAGTCCAAGGTCGACACCGTGGTCGGTGGCGTGCGGGTGAAGCACCTCGACGACCTGCCGAGAGTCGTGGCCCAGCAGCAGGTATCGATCGGTGTGGTCGCCACCCCGGCCGAGGCTGCACAAGATGCCGCCGATCGGCTCGTTCGCGCCGGGGTCACCAGCAT
>RFST01000203.1 GCA_009923855.1 Actinomycetota bacterium | reverse complement strand
ATGTCGGTTTGCACGCGGGCCAACAGCGTGGCCGACACGCTCGAAGGCGTCTGCGGCCCGGTAACAGTTCCATTCGCCGCCGTTGCCATATCGAGCAGCAACAGGTGACCATCATCGATGGGGCGACCCCACGCGCCAGCGAGCCGATGCCCCATGCCCGGACGAGGTACGACATCACGGGCGACCGGATGCCGCAGTGGTTCAGCGACCATGCCGCGAATGTGCTCCCACCGCGCCGGTGAGGTCGTGGGCGCAAACACTGCGATATCGCGATGACGTGACGCAGCGGCCAGCACTTCAAGATGCGGATGCGGCAACGCGGTGATGCCAAAGATCGACACGCGCGGATGAGCGCCCGACCCTGGCGTGCCCTCGGCGAGGGCATCCACCTGGTCGCGGAGAAGTTCCGCGTCGGTCACTCCCCCAAGCCGAGAACGCACGCGACGCCAGAGGTCGGGCTGCCAGGTATGCAACCCGTCGAGGTCGTCGAGGAGACCATCGACATCGTGGCCCTGCCCCCAGTGCCGCGCCATATGCGGCCGATGCAAGGTGTACTGGTCGAACAGGTCGGCAATGGCACGAGCCCGGATGACATCGGGGTGCCCATCCGCCGCCAACTCGGCGAAAACCGCCCATGTGAGCGTGGTTGTCGACCATCGACCGCGCTGCGGAGCATCGGCGGGCTCGATGGTGGCAACATCGACGACATCGTCGAGTAACTCGGTGATGAGCGCACCGGGGTAGACGAACCGTACGTTGGCGCACACACCGATGCGACGGGCGATGACATGGCTAAGCCAGCTGCGAACACCATCGGTTGGGACAACAACAAGCTCCTCGGCAAACGGGTCGGCGGGCACATCGACAAGCCGATCGATCAGCCGATCGGCGAGGGGGTTCAGCCCCACGTCGACATGAAGTTCACATCCCACGATTTCCACAGTACGCATCGGGTGTGTCAACGCGGACCGCTCCGCTTGGTGTGACGCGTCGTCGTTCACGGGGTGCGGCCGATGCCGCCATCGAGAGTGAGCATGCCCGCAAGCCGTCGATCGAGAGAGTTAGCCCTCCACGTCAGCATCTGACCCGCGAGTGATGAAATAAGCACTGGATCGTCAACGACCACCGACCCGCCCGGATCGGCGGCCAGGTCAAGGCACCACTGTGACCCGTCACCGAAGTGCACGAAGAGATGATCTTCGGTGCGAACGGCGGCAAGATTCGCTCGTTCAAGACGCCGATCCCAGGGCCACTGCGGGGCAACACCCATCAGGGTGTACACAGACCTCCAGTCGTACTCCCAGTGCGCTGCACGTCGCCAGTGCGCAGGGGTGCTCCCATCAAGAAAAGGTGTGAGCGGGAAGCCGTCGCACTGCAACGGCACCGGCACACCGACCGCTTCGGCAATGGTGGGCAGCACGTCAATGTTCTCGGTGAAGGCATCAACTGTCGACCCATGCGCATCAGGTCGACCTGGATCTCGGACAATGCACCCAATGTGGTAGCTCGACGGGAAGTACCCGAGCTTCTCCTGCAGGCCCTGATCACCGAGTTGCTCACCATGGTCGGCGGTGAGCACGATCATCGTCGTTTCCCATTGACCGGTTGCAACCAAGTGATCCCAGACCCGTCCGAGTTGATGATCGACTTCGCTGACCATGCCGAAGTACTGCGCTCGCATATGCGCGAGTTCCGAGGGATCAGCCGGAGCGGTTGCCTCAGGAACTGCAAGTACGAGATCGTGATACGAGTGGCGCCGCTCTGGAATCGGGTGCGGTTCACCGGTGTCGGCGGGGTCGTACATGGTCGAGAAACGCCCGGCTGCGGCATACGGAGGATGCGGACGGAGATACGACAGGTGCGCAAACCACGGTTCGTACGGGCGAGTTCCTGTCGCATGCCAGTCGATGAACCGATTGGTGAGATATGCCGAAATGGAGTGGTCTGCAGGGCGCTCGGGTTCGGCCGCGAGCACGTCGATGACCACGTCGTGGTCGGGCCGATGGCCGGTGTGAGCGGGCACGTCGTGGCCACGTTCACGCAACCAGTCGAGCCACTCGGCACACCCTTGAAACAGCGCCGCTTCAACCTCGAAACCATCGAGCACACCTTCATAGGTATGCAACCGGGGGTCCTCGGGGCCATCCGCGAGGGCTGGGTCGAGCGACTGATCGGTGTAGCCGAACAGCGTTGGGACATAACCGGCTCGTCGCATCAGCCGAGCGACCTGATCGAATCGATCGTCGAGCGGCGCACCATTGGCGACCACGCGATGATTGGCCTGATACATGCCGGTGTACAAACTGGCGCGGCCTGGCCCACAGGGAGCGGCCTGGGAGTGATGCCGTGCGAATCGCACCCCCGCCGCGGCCAAACGATCGAGGTTCGGGGTCCGCACCAACGGGTGCCCGGCGCACGACATCGCATCGGCGCGGAACTGGTCGAGGGTGATCAACAGCACGTTGGGCCGGAGGCCGGACATGTACCCGATGGTAGGCACTGCCCGAGCCTCCGGCCCGCGTGTTCGTCAGATATTCAGTTGAGTGCGCTCAGTCAGCCATGTAGCCGACGACGTCAACGATCACGTCGCTCTTGCCATAGGTGAGCAGACACATGTAGCCCGCATCCAACGGAACAATCGCCGAGTTCGCCACCGTGGCACCCGCATCAAAGTTCACATTCGAGTTACCCGGCCACTCCGTCATCGCCGTCGACGCACACGGATACGCCGCAACAAAACCCCACTCCTGGGCATTCGTCGCCGTGATATTCACCGCCACCGCAGCAGCATCAGACGGAACACTGTCCAACGCCCCCACATTCACACGCAACGGCGTCCCATACCCCTTCGTCTCACCCTGCATCGGAGTATCCGTATCCCGCGTATTCACCGGACGCACACCATCAATCGGCGCAAACCCATCAGCGAAATAACCCGACACATCGACGATCACGTCGCTCTTGCCATAGGTGAGCAGACACATGTAGCCCGCATCCAACGGAACAATCGCCGAGTTCGCCACCGTGGCACCCGCATCAAAGTTC
>RFST01000202.1 GCA_009923855.1 Actinomycetota bacterium | reverse complement strand
CGCGAAGATCACATATGTGGTGCGCCACCCGTAGTCATTGATCAGCGCGGCCGCAAGTGGCGCACACACCAGGGTGCCCGCACCGATACCCGCCACTGCCAGGCCAAGAGCAACGGTGCGACGCCGCGTGAACCAGCCCCCCACACAGGCCACCATCGGCACATACCCACACGCTGTCGCCGTGCCCACCCCCACGCCATACGTCACGAACCCCAACCAGATGTTCGGTACCGCGGCCGTGAGCAACAGGCCCACTCCCAAGCTGAACGCACCGACCAACATCACCGGCCGCGGTCCATGACGGTCGGCGAGACGCCCCGTCACCACACCGCCGAGGAAGTAGAAGCACGTGGTCAACGAGAACATCAGCGCCGTCACGCCCTTGCCGGTGCCGAACTCATCGGCCATCGAATCGAAGAACGCACCAAACGAGTAGACGATGCCGAACACGGTGAACGTCGACACGAACGCCGCGGCCACAATCCCCCACCGCGCAACTGACGACAGATCGCCTGGTTCCTCGGCCATGGCAGTTGGCGTGTCCCCCACACCGTCATCAGACCAGAAACATCATCGACACTGCTGTGTCGGAGCGGGTGATCGCGAGCGACACGATCACCAAGGCGAGAGCGGTACCCACACACTCCGGGGCCAGCTGCAGCGCTCGCACACTGGTCCGTCACACGTAAATCCGGTGGACGCGTTGTGATGCTGTTGTGTAAACACAACGACGGTGGAACACACCCGAAAACAAATTGTCCGGATGTGTAACACCTGGGCTACTCCGAACGATGACATCACCGTGACGCCAGATCGCTTGTCCACTCTCCGTCCCCGCTCACACCGCGCAGGGGCATTTGCGGCCGTGGTCGCGCTCGTCGTGCTCGGTGCGGCTGCTCCCACCAGCGCTGCCGACGATCCGTCGGTCACCGGCGATTTACCCGCTGTGACACCAGCGGATGGCACCCCACCGATCGTGCCTCCCTTCGATGGCACCGGCACCGCCCAACGTGTGCTCATCACCCTGCACGACGGCCTCGATGTCGACATTGCCACCGATATCACCAGCCAGTTGATCGCAGCCGGGGCACAGATCAACAGCACGCTCAACGCCGTCGGTGTGATCGAGGCAGTACTGAGCGAGAAGCAGATCTCCGTACTCGCCGACCACCCAGCCGTCGCATCGATTGAGATCGACCGCCGTGTGAGCCTCAACGACGATGTGGCCGCAGGTGACACCACCGATGCCGCAGCCCTGGCGCGCGCCCGTGACCTCAGCGAACTGCCCGATGGGCCGGCCGGCACCCCCATTCCGTACCGCTACCTCATCGGTTACGCCGACGATGCAGCCGCTCACGAACGCGATGCGGTCGTGTCCACACTGGGCGCCAACATCCTCGCCACCTACGACCTCGCCTTCGACGGCCACCTCGCGGTTCTCACCGAAGGCCAACTCGCCCAAGTGAAGACCATGCCCGGTGTCGCCTGGGTGGAAAACGATGCCATCGTCACCTTGAACGACACCCAGTTGGACCCACCGTGGGGTGTGGACCGCAGCGACCAGGTGAGCCTGCCGCTGGACGGCGCCTACACCGACCGATCCACGGGCAGCGGCGTCACCGCCTACATCATCGACACCGGCATCACCCCCCACACCGACTACAGCGGTCGCCTCGCAACCGGCCGCAACTTCATGCCCAACGAACTGGCCTCGGCCACCGACGACTGCAACGGCCATGGCACACACGTGGCCGGCACCGTAGGTGGCACCACCTACGGCCTTGCCAAGGACGTCACCTTGGTGCCAGTGCGCGTCTTCTCCTGCTCAGGCAGCACCTCAACATCCACGATCGTCGCCGCGATCAACTGGGTGATCGGCGACCACACCACCGGACCCGCAGTGGCCAATATGAGCCTCGGTGGCGGCGCGTCATCATCGCTCGACGCCGCGACCGCATCCCTCGTCGACGATGGTGTGATCACGGTCGTTGCCGCCGGCAACTCGAACAACAACGCGTGCTACTACTCACCCGCTCGCGAACCCTCTGCCATCACCATCGGCGCGACCACCAGCAGCGACGCACGCGCCTCATTCTCGAACTACGGGTCATGTCTCGACATGTTCGCCCCCGGCCAGAGCATCACCTCCACATGGATCTCGTCGGCATCGCCATCGAACGCGACCAACACGATTTCCGGGACCTCGATGGCCGCCCCGCATGTTGCGGGCGCTGCCGCCGTGCTGTGGGGTGAAGACACCTCCGCCAGCGCCACCACCGTCACCTCCACCCTGCTCGCATCACGCACGGTCGGCAAGGTCACCAATGCGGGCGCGGGCAGCCCCAACTATCTCCTGTTCCTTTCGCCCGGCGACGGCATCGCACCCGGTGCCCCCACCGACGTCACCGCCGTGAACAACAACGGCACCGTGACCGTCACATGGGCAGCACCGTCCGACAGCGGCACCGGCGAAATCGCCTCGTACAGCACACGCGCGCAATCCACCACCGGCATCACCTCGCCGGCGACCTGCGCATGGACCGCGGGTCCACTCACCTGCGACATCGTCGGACTGACCAGCGGCACCTGGACCATCACCGCCACCGCAGCGAATCCTTGGGGGTCATCGCCTGACAGTGCGCCATCGAACCCCATCACCATTGCGGTCACGAACGACGATTGGGCCGGTGCGCGCACTCTGAGCGGTGCCAGCGGCACGCTTGCCGACAACAACTCGTCGAACCCGACGAACCCGCCCTCGACGCCGGCACCGGTGGTGCCACGCGTTGGTACTCGCTGACCACCCCGGGAGCCGGCACCGCGGTGATCGACACCGTTGGCTCAAGCTTCGACACCGTGCTCGGCATCTACACCGGCTCATCCATCGGCTCCTTGTCACGGATCACCTACAACGACGATCACTACATCGACGGGGTCTACTCGACGCGCAGCCGCGTCCAGTTCGCAACCACCGCCAGCACTACGTATTGGGTGCGGGTCGCCAGTTGGGGTTCGGCCCGGGGTGACATCGTGCTGAACTGGGAAACCACCACCGCATGCGGTTACGCCCC
>RFST01000201.1 GCA_009923855.1 Actinomycetota bacterium | reverse complement strand
TGACGCCAACGGTTCACCGACAAGCGCACCGATGGCCCCGCCCGAATCGACGAGCGCAGACGGCGAGGTGGGCTCCGCGGGCCGCCAGATGAGATCGACCAGGGCAAGCAGGACGACCACGACGACGCCCGCACCGATGTCGTTACGTGGCCGCCGCTGGCCAGATTGCCGCCACAACAGGATTCCTCCGGCGATCAGCAGGACCGGAAGCGCAAACCTCCCGCGACCGACAAACCATCCGAGGAACGTACTGAGCCCGCGTCCAAGGGGGCCGGCCAGATCAAACCACAGGGCAAGGGCGATGAGGACACCCACAACAATGCTGGCGATCGCCACCACTTCTCGGTCGCGGCCACCAGCGCGATCATGGGTCGACGCACCATCATTGCGCGACGATGCACGCGATGACCCCCGCGAGGAGGAACCGGAGGAGGGTTTCTTCGAGCTAGATCGCTGCGACATGACCCCTCCACGGTACCAATCATGCGCAACGCCCACCGGCGATGCTCGTGGGCGTCGACCTCAGTCGGCCTGCACGCCGAGCACCGTCCCATCCGGGCGTACAAGGACCAAGATACGACCGCCCATGTCACTGATCACTGTGAGATCAATCACCACCGCACCATCGGGCGCACCCGAAATAGCAAGATCGACAATTGTGGGATCGTCGAGTGCATCCCGCACACCGCTGGCTACTGCCACATCGAGTGAGGGCACCGCAGATGCGGCAAACACTGCGCCTTCGGCCCGAACCGGCTTCGTCGGCTCACCTAATTCGCCCCCCTCAAAACGGTACGAACGAGCAAAGAGGCCGGTGACGTCACCTGAGTCCATATCGATCTCGGTTTCGGCGACCGTCACTGTGACACCCTCACGGTCCGCCAAAACTTCGAACAGGGCGGGATCGCCGCCGGTATCTGCCACGACCGCGGCAACGGCCTCGCCGATCAGGTCGAGTCGCGGCAGTTCCTCGTCCGCTCCCCCACACGATGCCGCCACGAGCAGGGCCACAACACCCCACCAGCGCATCAGGTTTCCATGACAACGGGCACGATCATCGGCCGGCGACGTGTCCTCTCATTGACGAACTTGCCCGCAGCACGACGAACTTCGCGCTCGAGGGCCTCCACATCGCGCACCCCATCGAGGAGAGCTCGACGCAACGACGACTCGACGGTCTCACATGCCTCATCAAGAAGATCCTCGGCCTCGGGCGCATAGACCCATCCGCGGGTAATGATTTCCGGCCCGGTGATGACGTCGCCGCTGTGGACATCAACGGTTGCCACCACCACAACCACACCCTCTTCGGCCAGCACGCGACGGTCACGGATCACACCGCTCCCGACATCGCCGATGATGCCGTCGACGAACACATATCCCGCGGGTACACGCTCACCCCATCGAAGACCCTCATCATCGAGCACCAGCACGTCGCCGTCTTCGCACACCAGCACGCGTTCATCGGGCACACCCATCCGCCGCCCCAGAGCTGCGTTTGCCACAAGATGACGGAACTCACCGTGAATTGGGACGTACCAATCGGGCTCGATGATGGAGAGGTACGTCTTGATGTCATCGGCCTGGGCGTGGCCTGTGGCATGCACATCGGCGATACCCGAATGCACAACCTGCGCGCCGCGGCGTAATAGGCCGTCGATCACCCGATTCACGTTCGACTCATTGCCCGGGATCGCATGGCTCGACAACACAACAGTGTCATCAGAACCCACCTTCACGAATCGGTTCTCACCCCGGGCGAGAAGTGCCAGCGCCGACATTGGTTCACCTTGGCTGCCCGTGGAAATCACACAGACCTCACCCGGTGAATAGTGATCGATCTCGGAGATGTCGATCAGATGGGAGGGTTCGATGTTGATGACCCCAAGATCACGGGCCAGGCGAACGTTCTTACCCATCGACATACCAAGGGTGGCAACCCGCCGCCCGGACGCAACCGCAGCGTCCATGATTTGCTGGATGCGATGCAGATGACTGGCGAAACTGGCGGTGATGATGCGTCGGCCAGCCTGCTGGACAAACAGCGCACGCAGCACTTCCCCTACCGATGACTCACTTGGAGCGTGGCCGGCTTCCTCGGCATTGGTGGAATCGGCGAGCAGAACACGAACCCCGCGATCAGTAGCGATCTGGCCCAACCGTGCGAGATCGCAGCGCCGATCGTCGACCGGTGTGAGGTCAATCTTGTAGTCACCAGAGTGCAGAACAACCCCTTGTGCGGTCTCCACACATATCGCATGCGCATGCGGCACCGAGTGCGTGACCGCGATGAACTCAATGGTGAATGGGCCAACCTCCACTCGGTCGCCATCGGCGACAGCACGAAACTCGACGCGATCACGCAGACCTGCCTCGTCGATGCGATTCGCAGCGATACCAAGGGTGAGTCGCGACCCCAAGATGGGAAGGGGCCCGGCTCGACGATCGCCGATGCCGTGCTCATCCCGCAGTAGGTAGGAGATGGCACCGATGTGGTCCTCATGACCGTGGGTGGTGACCAAGGCCTCGATACGTTCGGCGTTGTCGCGCAGGTAGGTGAAGTCGGGCAGCACCAGATCGATGCCATGCATGTCGGCCGACGGGAACATCAAGCCGCAGTCGATGAGAACGATGCGTCGGTCGGGCCCGTCGCCTTGTTCGATAGCCATGCAGTTTCGGCCGATCTCACCGAGACCGCCGAGGAGAACGATGCGAACGGGATCAGCCACGCGCGGCCACCAACTCGGCCCACACGCGACGAGCATCATCGGCCACCCACTCTGGTGCCGTCCCGATGGGCAGTCGGCACTCGCCGACGTCGACTCCCAATGTTCGCAACATGGCCTTTGCAGGAATCGGGTTGGGTGCGAGATCGCCGGTCTCGAAAGAGAAACTCGGCAACATTCGCGCATTCACTGCGCGTGCACCGGCCAGGTCGCCAGCGGCCAGGCGGTCGAACATCTCCACATGATCAGGCGCGGTCCAGTGGGTTGCCACCCCGACCGTGCCCACCGCCCCCACGCTCAGCAGAGGCAAGGTGAGCGCGTCATCGCCGCTGTACACCTCGAACGACTCTGGGGCAGCGGCGATG
>RFST01000021.1 GCA_009923855.1 Actinomycetota bacterium | reverse complement strand
CCACACGATGCGGTGTTGCAGCGCAGCCAGGTACTGCCCGGCAACAAACCACGCACCGACAGCAGCATTCAGCCCGATGACCACCCAGGCCAGCACATCGTGCAACTCGCGGAGGGCGGCCGTGTCCACCGTCAGCCCTCGCAGCCCGGACCGGCCAGCACGACCAACACCAGGTCGTCGGGCTCCGCACCCGACAACAGGCCACGCCACTCATCACTCACATAGAAACTCGGTGGAATATCAACCTCTGGATCACCCTCATCGATGAGCGCATCCGGGTATGCGGTGAGCAGCTGATCCACACTCGACCCCAGCCCGAGCCCCTCGGCGGTGAGCAGCCCTTGGGGTTCGGCATCGAGACGGCCAACCAGTCCGTAGGAATAGGACATGAGATGGGTACGACCGGAAGCCACAGTGGACTCATCGCCAAACATCACGCCGAGAGCTCCCCACTCGACACGGCGCACGGTGGTGCCCTCGCAAGCAACGAACGATTCGGGGGTGACCCACCCGGTGTCGGAGGTGGGCGAACCAAGAATGGCCGACACGTACGACACGACCTGGTCGGGGTCGGTGCCCATCCGTGCCTGACCGAGCGCGGTGGAAGTGAGCACCAGCTCGTCAACTCCCAAGGGCGGCGGAATAGTGGTGGTGGGCGGCACTGTGGTGGTTGTGGTGGTGCTGGTGGTGGGTGCCACGGTGATGGCACTGGTTGATGGCGCGGCCGGAATGGTGGTGTCGCCCGCGGGGGCACCTACCGAGGCAGCCGTGGTGTCCACCACCGCCGGCACCGTCGTACTGGCCGCATCATCATCTGATCCGAGATAGGCGCATGCACCGAGCACGAGAACCATCGCGCACACCGCGCCAATGCGCACAGCGCGCCGCTGCGCGCAACGAGTCACCATGGAGGGCATGTCACCAGCATGTCAGGTGGGTGGCGCATCGCAACGGCAGCACCTGCCACTCGCCCTCACCGGATCAAGGTGTCGGCCTCATGCCCAGCGTCGAGAAGTACCAGCCCGGCGGGCGTGGACTCCACCGTGGTGATCGAGCAGTTATCGAGGCTGCGGATCACCAGTGAGTCATCGCCGACGCAGGCGCCGATGACCGCATTGATCGCGATGAAGTGCGACATCACCACGACATGTCTGCCATCAGGGTCATCCATTGTGGCCACTGCAGCAACGAGCTGATCTCGAAAGTCGACATATCGCGCACCAAGATCGGCCCATGTCCCCGCCATCGCGCCACGCAACCACCCCACACGTTCACCCATCACCACTCCCTCCGGCGACGGAATTTCAGCAACACGCGGCTCGATGCGTACATCGGCGCCGACCCGCGTGGCGTAATACGACGCTGTTGAACGACAGCGCAGCAACGGTGATGACACGACCGTGCGCGTCGGTTCGCTGCCGCCCTGACGGGCGATCAGCGCCTCGACCGCGCCGGCAGCTTGGTTGCGCCCAACCTCGTCGAGGTCGGGATCGGGGTCGGTGTCCCATCCGGCAGCGGCACGACCGTGACGGACCAGATGGATGATGGTCATCGCTCAGGCCTGCACTGCGGCACCCGACGAACACAGCTCGTCGACCCGCGTCGGATCCACTCCCCACGCCAGCAGCACATCGCGGGTGTCGGCACCGGGCTGCGAGGGCGGGCGCTCAATCGTCGGCACCGTGCGCGAGAAACGTGGTGCGGGTGCGGGCTGGCGCACACCGGCCACCTCCACATATCCCTGACGGGCCACGTTGTGCGGATGCTCTGCGGCTTCGGCCATGGTCAGCACTGGCGCGAAGCACACATCGGAGTGCTCGAATACGTCGCACCACTCGTCACGCGTTCGCGTGGAGAAGATCTCCCGCAGCCGTTGCTTCAACGCCGGCCATTCGCCCCGATCCATCTGGCGAAGGAACTGCTCGTCGTCAGACAGGCCGAGGCGCGCAAGAAGTTCGGCGTAGAACTGCGGCTCAATCGACCCAAGCGACACATGCCGGTCATCGGCGCAGCGATACACGTCGTAGAAATGAGCGCCCGTGTCCAACAGATTCGTTCCCGGGCGCTGCGGGTCGTGCAGACCCACCGCACTCATCGACCAGAACATGGTCATCAGAGCAGCCGTGCCATCGATCATCGCGGCATCGATGACCTGGCCTTCGCCACTGCGTTGTGCTTCGAGCAGCGCACACACCACGCCGTAGGCCAAGAACATGCCACCTCCGCCGAAGTCACCGACCAGATTGAGCGGAGGTACCGGATCGTGGCCGTCACGGCCGATATGGGCGAGAGCGCCGCCAAGAGAGATGTAGTTGATGTCATGCCCAGCCCATGGCGCATACGGACCGCCTTGGCCCCAGCCGGTCATCCGCCCGAACACCAACTTCGGGTTACGAGCGTGGCATTGCTCGGGACCGACACCCAGGCGTTCCATGACCCCGGGCCGGAAACCCTCGATCAGTGCGTCAGCGCCCTCCACCAGATCGAGCAGGGTCGCGACACCGTCCGGATGTTTCAGATCGAGAGCGATGCTGGCTCGGTTGCGCTGCAACAGATCACCACCCGGCCCCTCGACGCCGGACCGCACCGCTTGGGCGCGATCGACGCGAATGACCTCCGCGCCCATATCGGCCAACATCATCGCCGCGAACGGACCCGGGCCGATACCGGCGATCTCGATAATGCGGTATCCCTTCAGTGGACCTGCCATGTGATGTCTCCCTTGTCGTGGTGCGTCCGGTGTCAGCCGGCCGCGCTGTCGTGGTGTTCGGTGATGGCATCGATCAGGTCGGGCCACAACGCCGGTGGCATGTCGTGGCCCATATCGTCGACCATCATCAGTCGCGCACCCGGCACACACGATGCCGTGTGCTCGCCGCCGTCCGGAGCGATCAATGTGTCGTCGGTACCGTGGATGACGAGCATCGGCGTCATCACACCAGCGAGCGCACTCGAACGGTCGCCACTGGCGAGGATTGCCGCCAACTGCCGTGAGGCACCCTCGGGGTAGAACGCCCGATCGTATGACGCGGCCGCCTGTGCGCGGGCGCGATCAATGTCGAAATACCGTTTCGATGCCCACACCGACCATCGTTGGGCTGCAGCGATGTAGTCATCACGACCCGCGGGCGGTGGTGCCAGCAACGCCTCCATCGCCTCCGGGGTGGGGCGCCCCACATCAGGTGCGCCGGTGGTGCTCATAATCGACACCACCGAGGCCACCCGATCGGGATGGTCGATCACCATCTGCTGCACGATCATGCCGCCCATCGACGCACCCACAATGTGCGCCCGGTCAACACCCAGATGATCGAGGAGCCCGATCGCATCAGCGGCCATATCCGACAACAGATACGGCACCGACGGCATCTCGAGTGCTGGGTCAAGACCAGCCGCCAACACGGCATCGGTATCGACCCGCACACCATCGAGGTGGGTGGACAACCCGCAGTCACGGTTGTCGAACCGCACAACATGACGCCCACGATCAGCAATCGCTGCGCAGAACTCGGGGTCCCACGCCGTCATCTGCGCCGTGAACCCCATCACCAGCAGCACCGTTGGATCATCCGGTGACCCGAACGTCTCGTACTCGAGTCGGATCTGATCGCTGATCTGGGCTGTGGGCATGACTTGAGTGTGCCACGGCGTCTAGGCGGCGCCCGTACCCGCGGTACCGTTGCCGCGTGGATGCCGACATGCTGCTGGTCGATCTCGACCCAGACCAACGACATGCCGTCACCACTCCATCACGGTCGGTCGCCGGTTCTCGCGGGCGCCGGGTCGGGCAAGACGCGGGTGCTCACCCGCCGGGTGGCATGGCGTATCGCCACCGGTGATGCCGATGCCACCCACACCCTGGTGCTCACCTTCACCAGGGAGGCTGCCGGGGAACTACGGCGACGCATCACCGCACTCGGCATCGGCACCCCCGTCGATGCGGGCACGTTTCACTCCACCGCGTTGGCGTTGTTGCGCCGTCGATGGGAGGACACGAATCGCCGGGCTCCCACCGTGTTGGATGATCGCCGACGACTGGTGACCGAGGTGCTGTCGGAGCGACGCGATGGTTCATCAGCGCGAACCGAGGAGATCCTCGCCGAGTTGAACTGGGCGTTGGCCCGCGGCTTCGGACCAGATGATGTGGTTGCTGGCGCACGCACCGCGGGGCGTCGCAGCCCCGTCATCACGTCGTTACCCGCCATCATCGAGGACTACGCGACGTTGAAACGTCGGCGTGGGGTGATCGACCTCGATGATGTGTTGACAATCGCGGTCCGTGAACTCGAACAGGATCCAGATCTTGCAGCCGCCACCAGGTGGCGGCATCGTCATCTCCTCGTCGATGAGGCACAAGACCTCAACCCGCTGCAGCATCGGTTCCTCGACGTGCTGCGCCGCGATAGTGACGACGTGTTCTTGGTCGGAGACCCGGCGCAGGCGATCTATGGGTTCAACGGTGCCGACCCGACGCTGCTGGATGACATCGACCAGCGTCTGCCCACGCTCGAGGTGATCCGCCTACCGGTGAACCATCGATGCACTCCACAAATCGTCGCTGCCGGCGCGCACGTACTGGCCCATGGAGGTGCGGCGGTGGCCGCCCGGGCCGGTGATCTTCGATCAGCACGCGGGGACGGTCCTGGGGTCGCTGTGAGCACCTTTGCCGATGCAGATGCCGAAGCCGCTGCGGTAGCTGCGGATGTGGCGGCCAGCGATCCTGATCTCATTCGCGCCAGTCGATTGGCCGTGCTGGCCCGCACGAATCGCCAATGCATCGACATCGTGGCTGCGCTCGAAGGTTGGGGTGCCGGTGATGCAGCGCCGCCTGCGTCCCGGAGAGTTACGCGACGCACTCGATCACGTCCAGCGCTTGTCGGCTCATGGGCTGCGGACATGGGCCCACGACACGGTGGAGGCCGCGGGCGATGGCAGCGTGCATCCAGACCGCCTGCGTGTCGCCGATGCCGTGTTCGCGTTCTGTCGTGATCATCCCGACGGTGATGGCACCGCATTGCGCGCCTGGGTGCACACCACCGATCCTTTCGATGTCCGGGCAGATTCCGGCGTGGAGGTGCTGACGTTTCACGCCGCCAAGGGCCGCGAGTGGTTCCGTGTGTGGGTCACCGGCGCCGAGAGCGGCCTGATGCCCCATCGCGGCGCCACCACTGTGGCTTCACGCCACGAGGAAGCCCGTTTGGCCTATGTGGCACTCACCCGCGCGACCGATGAATGCCGCATCTCGTGGGCGGAGCGACGTGGTGGCTATCGGCGTGAGCGATCCCCATTTCTCGATGATCTCGTCTCAACAGGTCCGATGGCGGCTCCACCTCCCGAGGACATCATCGATGTTGACCGCCGCGTGGATGCCGGTCAACGCATGGAGATGTTGGGCGCCTTGCATGAGTGGCGCGACCACGCCGCGCGCCGTGCGGGCATCCTTCCCGATGCGGTCTGTTCGGTCCGCCACCTCGGCCTGCTCGCCGAGAATCGCCCCGCGTCAGCCGAAGAATTCTGCTCACTCACCGGAATCGGTCCATTGACCGCCGCCCGGCTGTACCCATCGCTCGCCGAGGTACTCAACCGCCTCTAGACCGTCAGCATGCGGCGCAGTGACGCCGTCAGTCGGCGAGATCCACGACCACGGGCGCGTGATCGCTCGGTGACTCGCCCTTACGGGCATTGCGATCAACGACTGCCCACTGGAGACGATCTCTCACGCTTGTGGTGCCCAGCACCAGGTCGATGCGTAGTCCGCGCCCCTGGTGGAAGTCGCCGTGGCGATAATCCCACCACGAGTACAGACCTGCGGCGGGATACAGATGATGGAACAGGTCGTGCATCCCCCACTGCTCCAGGTCGGCAAGCCGTTGCCGTTCGGCCGGAGTGACATGGGTGGTCATCCGTTTCCGCGCGGTCTCGTAAATATCGTCGTCGGTCGGGGCAATGTTGAAATCACCGGTGACAATCACATCGCGGTCGGCGGAGGTGTCACGATTCAGGTGCTCCACCAACCGATCGAGCCAGCTCAACTTGTAGGCGTAGTGCGGGTCGTCGACATCGCGACCGTTGGGCACGTAGACGCTGGTGATGCGTACCCCTCCGCACGTGGCGGTGATGAGCCGCGCATCGGTATCGGGCTCGATGCCGTCGGCGAATCCGTTCACCACATCGTCGATACCGACGCGCGACACGATGGCTACACCGTTCCATCGACCCTGACCATGGTGCACCGACTCGTAGCCGAGCTCGGAGAACATCAGGTGCGGAAACGCCTCGTCGGCCATTTTGGTTTCCTGGAAACACACAACATCGGGCTGCACCATCTCGAACCATTCGCGCACCCGTTCCGACCGCGCCTTCAGCGAGTTGACGTTCCAGGTAACAACCCTCATGAGCGACCTTTCGCGGTGGACTTCTTCGCCGCGACTTTCTTCGTTGCGACCTTCTTTGCCGCGCTCTTCTTCGCGGCAGCCTTCTTCGCGACGACCTGTTTCGTCGCGGCCTTCTTCGCGACGACCTTCTTTGCCGTGCTCTTCTTTGCGACAGCCTTCTTCGCGACAGCCTTCTTCGTCACGGCTTTCTTTGCCGTGCTCTTCTTCGCGACAGCCTTCTTCGCGACGACCTTCTGTGCCGTGCTCTTCTTCGCAGCGGACTTCTTCCGCGCTGCCGGCGCCACGGCATCGGCGCCACCAGCCGATGGCACCATGCCGGGAAGCCCCGCATCGATGCTGCGACGATCGGGCACGGTGCCAGCAATCACCACTGTGACCTCATCACCCAGTCGCAGCGCCTTGCGAGCGCTCCGCGGTGGCGGATCCGACATCAGTCGCAACGGCACGTACACCGCAAGTTCCTTCACACGCACATAGGCCCCATGGGACGAATACGACTCGACCACGCCCGACACCGCCGTGCCCACCGGATGTTCACCAATGAACTCGAGAAAGGGCAACAACTCGTTCACCGTGCTCGCCGCTCCCCCGCCACTGGATGTTGCAGCGGAGGCGGGTGCCGGCGCCGGCGCCGATGCTGAGCGTGTTGCTCGTCCCGGCGGTGGTGAGGTGGGCATCGGCATGGGTTCAGACGCCATGGGCGATGCCTTCGGTGCGCGCGCAGATCCGGACTTGCGCCGAGCGTCGCGGGTGGCACGCTTCGACTTCGGCCCACGCACCGGCGTGCGCGCCACGAACACCCAGCCCACATGCGGCACGGGCTTGCCACCGACAAGGCGTCCTTCATCGAAGAGCCATTCGTGGTCGGCATGAAACTCTTGAAATGAGTCGTTCGACAACACGGTGGCACCCACACGCTGCGCGATGGTGAGCACGAATGCGTCGCCGCGTCCCACCGCTCCCGCCGGCGGTGCCACCAATTCGTTGTTCGCCACACCGGCATCGAACTCGGCGCGTTCCGATGCATCGATGCGATGGCCGAATGTGGCGTCGACCACCACGGTGACCTGGACATCGGGATGCAGATCCATAAAGGTCGTCACCGCCTCGTTCAACTGCGCGAGGCTGGGCATCTCACGGCCCTCGGTTGCAATATTGGAGCCGTCGACCACGACGTGGTTCGAGGCATTGGTGCTACTCATCTGGGATGTGTCGTCGTTTCCGGTCACGTCCGTCCGCTGTCGCAGGGCGGAACGATGACCCTCGGGGGTGCGAGCCGTGGATTCCGGCCGCGTGTCGACCCCATCGTAGGGTGTCCGCAGTCCACAACGGCAGACCGACTTCGGGGAGAACATGACCGACACCACCACCCGCACCACCGTCTTCTGGGATTTCGGAGGTGTGGTCACCACCAGCCCGTTCGTTGCGTTCAACCGTTATGAGGCGGCCAACGGCCTGCCACACGACTTCATTCGCACCGTCAACACCCACAATCCCGACACCAACGCGTGGGCGCGCATCGAACGCCAAGAGCTCACGGCTGACGAATTTGATGCTGTCTTCGCCGACGAAAGCGAGGCCCTCGGTCACCGGGTGCCGGGAGCCGACGTGTTGGGGCTGCTCTACGGGGATCTCCGGCCCGAGATGGCTGCAGCCATCACCAAGGTGCGCGACGCCGGCATCACCCAGGCCTGCCTCACCAACAATGTCACCGGTGCTACTCACGACCGGCCCGACATCGAAGGGGTCATGGGCACCTTCGACTATGTCATCGAGTCGTCGAAGGTAGGGGTGCGTAAACCCGAGCCGGCTTTCTACGAACTGGCGTGCCGCACCGTAGGCGTGGACGCCTCCACCGTGGTGTTCCTCGACGATCTCGGAATCAACTTGAAGCCGGCAGCCCAGATGGGCATGCACACGATCAAAGTGATCGACCCGGCCGACGCCCTGGCAGCACTGTCGACGGTCATCGGTATCGAACTCTGAGTTCTCGACGACGGTCGTCAGCGGATCTCAGAAACCGCTGAAGGTGTCGTCCATCAGGTCGGCGAGTTCTTGATCGTGCACGGTCTTGGAACCGGTGGCGGGCGACCCTGATTCGACTCGGGCCACATGGCGGAATTCGTAGCCACGTTCTTTCACCCGCCACATGCGGTGCTCGATGAACTTCCACGCGCCCATGTTCTCCGGCTCTTCTTGCAACCAGACCACTTCGCGCGCGTTCGGATAGAACTCGAGCACGCCGTACATCTGCTCGGTGGGCAACGGGTACAACTGCTCGACGCGCACAACCGCGACCGGCGCCTCACGCCGGTCGCGTTCGGCCATCGCATCCCAGGCCACCTTGCCCGAACAGAACACCACGCGTCGCACCGCTGAGCGGTCGGTGACGCCGGGATCATCAAGGGTCTCGCAGAATGAACCGGTGGTGAGTTCGTCAAGATTGCTGCGGGTCTCGCGCATCCGCAGACCCTGCTTCGGCGTGAACACCACCAACGGCGACCGACGTGGTGAGTGGATCTGGCGGCGCAGCAAGTGGAAATACTGCGCGGCCGTCGTGGCGTTCACCAGTTGGATGTTGTCTTCCGCGGCGAGAACCAAGAACCGCTCGATACGCGCCGAGGAGTGCTCCGGGCCCTGCCCCTCGAACCCGTGCGGGAGCAGCAGCACCAGCGAGTTCTGCTGACCCCATTTGTCTTCCGCCGCCACGAGGTACTGGTCGATGATGATCTGCGCCCCATTGATGAAGTCGCCGAACTGCGCCTCCCACATGACAAGAGCCTCTGGGTTGGCATGGGAGTAGCCGTACTCGTATCCGAGCGCTGCATATTCGCTGAGCAACGAGTCGTAGACCCAGAACTTGGCCGCCGCACCGGGTAGTTCATTGAGCGGCACCCACGGTTCACCGGTTTCGTAGTCGATGAGCGCGGCATGGCGCTGAGAGAAGGTGCCACGGCGCGAGTCTTCGCCGGCGAGTCGCACCGGATGCCCCTCGAGGATCAACGAACCGATGGCCATGGCCTCGGCAGTGGCCCAATCCACATCGCCGGTCTCGCTCAGGGTCCGTGCGCGAGTCTCGAACTGCTTGGCCAACTTCGGGTGCGGAGTGAACCCGTCGGGATACTCGGTGAGCCGAGCAAAAATATCGTCCAATACACCGCGGTCGACGCCGGTGGGCACCTTGGGCAACACGCCAAGCGGCTTGGGTGGCTTGGGAGCCTTGAACTCGGCTTGGACCTTGGCGCGGGTCTCATCGAGGGCCTCTTGCAGCTTCGATTGGAAATCGGTGAGTGCCTGCTCGGCTTCGTCGACACCGATGTCGCCGCGCTTCACCAGACTCTCGACATACAACTTGCGCACGCTGCGATGATCGGCGATGGCCTTGTACATGAGCGGCTGGGTGTAACTCGGGTCGTCGCCCTCGTTGTGGCCGTGGCGGCGGTAGCACACCATGTCGATGACGACGTCTTTGTGGAAGCGCTGGCGGTACTCCCAGGCCAGTTGCGCGACCCGCACACAGGCCTCAGGGTCATCACCGTTCACATGGAAGATCGGCGCCTGAATCGTTTTGGCCACATCGGAGCAGTACAGCGACGAGCGTGCGTACTGCGGTGCGGTGGTGAAGCCGATCTGGTTGTTGATGATGAGGTGGATCGTGCCGCCGATGCGGTAGCCACCGGTGTCGCTCATCGCCAGACATTCGGCCACGATGCCCTGGCCGGCAAAGGCCGCATCACCGTGCACCAGCAGCGGCAGTACCGAATACGCGAGCGGTGGGTCGATCTGGTCCTGACGGGCGCGCACCATGCCCATCACGATCGGGTCGACCGTCTCGAGGTGCGACGGGTTCGCGGCGAGCTCGATCGGCATCGTGGCGCCGTCGGCGCTGCGGAAGGTGCCGTTCGCGCCGAGGTGGTACTTCACGTCGCCCGACCCCTGCACGGTGGTCGGCTCGATATGGCCTTCGAACTCGGAGAAGATCGCCGAGTAGCTCTTGCCCATGATGTTCGACAACACGTTCAGACGGCCGCGGTGCGCCATGCCCAACACAGCGCCGTCGAGGCCCTCGTCGGCAGCGGACGACAGGATGCGGTCGAGAATCGGGATCGCCGACTCGGCGCCCTCGATACCGAACCGCTTGGTACCGACATACTTGGTGGCCAAGAATTTCTCGAAGGCCTCCGCGGCATTCAGTCGCTCGAGGATGCGCAGTTTGTCGTCGTGCCCGACCTCGGTCTGGCCGCCTTCGATGTGGTCTTGAATCCAGCGCTGTTCCTCGGTGTTTTGGATGTGCATGTACTCGACGCCGATGGAGCGGCAGTACGCGTCGCGCAGCACACCGAGCAGATCCCCGAGGCGCATCTTGTGGTGGCCACCAACCCCGTCGGTGAGGAATTCACGGTCGAGGTCCCAGATGGTGAGGCCATAGGTCGCCGGGTCGAGTTCGACCGGCGTGCGGGGCTCCTGCCAATGCAGTGGGTCGAGGTCGGCCATGAGATGACCGCGCACCCGGTGCACACGGATCAGTTTCGACACCGCGACCTGCTTGGCCATCATCGACTCTTCGCGGTCGATGGGGTTGGTGTCGGGCCGCCACTTCACCGCCTCGTACGGCATGCCGAGAGCGGTGAAGATCTGTTCGTAGAAGTCGTGCTCGCCGAGGAGCAGTTCATGCACGCGCTTCAAGAACATGCCCGACTCGGCACCTTGGATGATGCGGTGGTCGTAGGTGGAGGTCACGGTGACCACTTTCGAGATGCCAAGCGACGACAAGTTGGTGCGGTCGGCACCTTCGAACTCGGCTGGGTAGTCGATGTTGCCGACGCCCACGATGACGCCTTGGCCGGGCATGAGCCGCGGCACCGATTGCACTGTGCCGATCGTGCCCGGGTTGGTCAAGGTGATGTTCGCACCTTGGAAGTCTTCGACGGTCAGTTTGTTGTTGCGGACCTTGCGGATGATCTCTTCGTACGACGCCAGATACCCGGCGAAGTCGAGCGTGTCGGCGGCGCGCAATACCGGCACCACCAGGGTGCGGGTGCCGTCGCCTTTGTCGATGTCGACAGCGAGCCCCATGTTGACGCTGTCGTGGGCAACGAGGCGCGGCTTGCCATCCGGGCCAGTGACAAAGCCGTTGCGCATATTCGGTGCCGCATCGGCGATAGCGCGCACGATGGCGTACCCGATGAGATGGGTGAAACTGACCTTGCCCTGGCCGGAGCGCTCGCGGTACCCGTTGATGACCTTGCGGTTGACCTCGAGCAACTTGGCCGGCACATTGCGGAAGCTCGTCGCGGTGGGCACCGAGAGGCTGGCTTCCATGTTTTCCACGATCTTTGCGCCAACCCCGCGGATGGGGGTACCCGGCACCTCGGCGGGGGCGGCGGCTGGTGCACCATTGGTGGCGGCACCATTCGTGGCGGCACCATTCGTGGAGACTCCGTTTGTTGCAGCGGCACCGTTCGTCGCCGGGGCCTGCTCGATCACCGGGGGGGCCGCAGGTGCTGCTGCTGGTGCTGCCGTGTCGACAGCTGGCTCGACAGCAGGGGCGGCAATGCTGCGGTAATCCTCGAAGAACTCCTTCCAGGACTCCGCCACAGACGACGGATCGGCGACGTAACGCTCGTACATTTCCTCGACGAGCCAGGAGTTCGCGCCGAATGATGGGGCGGGGGTGTCGGACACGTTCGCGAGGCTAGTGCGCTCGTGCGCCCAGACGCAGACCGCACGGTGTAATTCGGCACGATCACGATGCGGAATCGGTCACGCCGCGCCGGGTCAGTCTTGGCTGCGCAACTCCGCAATGCGTTCCGCGAGCAATTCCCCCGCGGTGCGCCCATCGGTGATCACCACGTCGTCGGCAGCCGCGAGGAACAACGGCAGCGACATACGAGCACGCAGTGCGGCCTCGCCGAGAGGGTTCACGACGCGGTGGGTGGTGGCCGGGAAATACCCATTCGTGGCGCGGTCGAGCATTTCGCCGCAGTTCACCGCGATCGACCCCGGGTCGCATGGCACCGCGTACCACTCACCATCGCTGCCGAGCAGTTCCAATCCGCTCTCATTGCTGGCCGGCAGAACTGTGAGCAGGTTGATGTCCTCGTGCGCTGCCGCGCGAACGGCGCCATCAGGCACATCGCCCTCAAGCGGCGGATACCGCAGAATGCGCAACAGTGTGCGGGTATTGCCCTCGAGCATCTGGGCCACCGGCATTGACAACTGGTCGGCGACCTCGGGTGGCGTATGCGCATCCACCCATCCGAGCAATGTGGATGCCACCTCGGTGGCGATATCGCGATACCGAAACGCGTCGCGGGACACCTCGCTCGGGTACTTGTCGCTCCACGGATAAACGTGGAAGAACTCTTTCAAGTCGCGCACCGTGCGACCCTTGGCCGTCTCGGCCATCTTCGGCGGAAAGTACCCCTCTTGATTGTCCTCACCCACGGTGTAGGCATCAGCAGCCCCGCTGGTGAAGAACGCATCCCACTCTGCATAGATCGACTCGACGAGTTCCCAGGGAAGCGGATGGTTGGTCACCACGGCAAAACCGGTGGCGCGCAGGCTCTCAGTGAACCGTGCCGGCGCATCCGCCGAGCGGAAATCGACCACATCGGGTGTCATGGACAACATCGTACGTCTGTCAACGCTAACTCAGGACCGGTTGACCTGCCACGCACCCACAACCGCGACCGCCGAACCAGCGAGCGCCAACAGTTCCACCGACTCACCGAGGAACACCACACCCAACACGATGGAGACCCCCGGGATCAGATACGTGGTGGTGCTGGCCCGGGTGGCACCGAGCCGACCGGTGTTGCCGAGGTGGAACACGTAGGCCACACCGGTGCCGAACACCCCCAACACGACGAGAGCGATGATCGACGACGTCTCAGCCGATGACCGGGTGAGACCGACGAGGCCGGTGGGCGTGGCGATGAGCGCAGCACCACCCAGAGCGGTACGGATGACCGGTAACGCCCCGTGCTCGCGCTGCAGCGGACCAGCCACGTTGATCGCCACGCCGTAACAGGTGAGCGCCGCCATGATCATGACGATCCCGACCACACTCGATGAGCCCTCGCCCAGGGTGGGCAGCGCGATCATCACCCCACCGAGCGTGCCAACGGTGAGCCCGATGATGCGTCCAGGGGTGAGTCGGGTGCCGAACCACACCACACCCACCACCACCACGGTGACCGGATTCAACCCGTTCAACATGCCGGTCACCGCGGACGACACGCGCTCCTCGGCAAAGGCGAACAGACTGAGCGGCACCGCCATCCACACCAGTGACAGAGATGCCACCCGGGGCCATGCCGATCGGGGAAGTGCCCGTCGTGCCGACGGCACCAACGACAAAACGGTGAAACCAATGACGATGCGCGCCCAACCGATGAATGCCGGGTCGAGCGATTCAAGCGACAGCGCAATGAGATAGAAACTGGCACCCCACACCGTGCCCGGCACCGCCAACAGCACCCAGTCGACCGGGCGCATGGCCACGTCATCGGGTGCAGGGGTTGCGGTGGCCGTCATCGCCGCCGACGTTACGGCCGCACACCCATGAATGCGCGCACGCCTACCGACGGCTCCGCGTGTGGACCCAGCCGGTACCCTCGCAGGTGCATGGCACACGAGTTCATCTACACCTGTCACAAGCTCGCTCGGCACTACCCGCCAGACCGCACGGTGCTCGAGAACATCTCGTTGTCGTTCTATCCGGGGGCCAAGATCGGTGTGATCGGATCGAACGGGTCGGGTAAGTCGTCGCTGCTGCGCATCATGGCTGGCCTCGACGACGGGTTCTCCGGCGACGCGCGGCTGACCCCGGGCTTCACGGTGGGCTATCTGCCCCAGGAGCCCGAGTTGGATCCCACCAAGGACGTGCGCGGCAACGTGATGGAGGGCGTGGCCGAGGTGCAGTCGATCATCGATCGCTACAACGAGGTCATGGCGATGTGGGCCGACCCTGACGCCGACTACGACAAGATCGGCAAAGAGCAGGCCGAGCTCGAAGATCGCATTGCAGCCACCGACGCGTGGAGCCTCGATCGCAATGTGGAAATTGCCATGGACGCCCTGCGCTGCCCACCCGACGATGCCGATGTGACGACGTTGTCCGGTGGTGAGCGCCGACGGGTGGCGCTGTGTCGTCTGCTGCTCAGTCGACCCGACCTGTTGCTCCTCGACGAACCGACCAACCACCTCGATGCCGAAAGCGTGTGGTGGCTGGAGCGCTTCTTGCAGGACTACCACGGCACCGTGGTGGCCATCACCCACGACCGCTACTTCTTGGACAATGTGGCCCGATGGATTCTCGAGTTGGACCGTGGTCGCGGCATCCCCTTCGAGGGCAACTATTCGAGTTGGCTCGAGCAGAAGCAGACACGTCTGGCCCAAGAAGAGAAGTCGAACGAGGCACGGCGCCGCACCTTGGAGCGCGAGTTGGAATGGGTCCGCATGGCGCCCAAGGCCCGCCAGGCCAAGGGCAAGGCCCGCCTGGCCGCCTACGAACGGCTGCAGTCAGAAGCCGAGGCCGATGCCGGTATTGACTCGAAGCTTGAGATCGCCATTCCGCCGGGGCCCCGTCTTGGCGACACGGTGATTCGTGTCGAGGGTCTGCGCAAGGGGTTCGGAGATCGCCTGTTGATCGAAGATCTGTCGTTCTCGCTGCCACCGGCGGGAATCGTGGGCATCATCGGCCCGAACGGTGCCGGCAAGACCACCCTGTTCAAGATGCTGGCCGGTGCCGAAGCCCCAGATGCAGGATCCATCGAGATCGGTTCCACCGTGCAGATGAGCTACGTCGACCAGGACCGCGATGACCTCGACGCCGACGCCACCGTGTATGACGAGATCACCGGTGGGATCGATCATCTCAAGGTCGGCAACCGCGAAGTCCACGGCCGCGCCTACGTGTCGAGTTTCAACTTCAAGGGCACCGACCAGCAAAAACGCGTGGGCGATCTCTCCGGTGGTGAACGCAACCGGGTGCACCTCGCGAAGCTGTTGAAATCTGGTGGCAACCTGCTGCTCCTCGACGAGCCGACCAACGACCTCGACGTCGACACATTGCGCGCCCTCGAGGCCGGCCTCGACTCGTTCCCCGGGTGCGCGGTGGTGATCTCCCACGACCGCTGGTTCCTCGATCGCATCGCCACCCATGTGTTGGCCTTCGAAGGCGACTCACAGGTGCGCTGGTTCGAGGGCAACTTCTCTGAATACGAGGAGTACCGCAAACGAGAGCTCGGCATCTCCGGCGATCAGCCCCAACGCATCAAGTACAAGAAACTCGGCGGATGACATCACCTGACCAGGTGTTGGCCACCCGCTTGGCCACAGAAGCCGGGCAGCGCCTCGTGGCGGCACGTGCCGACCTGTTCGCCAGCGGTGCCGGCATGTGGACTGTGAAAGACACCGGCGACGCTGTCGCTCAGGAGTTCTTGATGGGCGAACTCACCCGCGAGCGCCCCGATGACGCCGTGCTCAGCGAAGAGGGTCGCGAGGATCCTCGGCGGTTCGGCGGCGGCCGCGTGTGGATCATCGACCCGCTCGACGGCACCAAGGAGTTCGCCCAGCAGGGGCGGGTGGACTGGGCTGTCCATGTCGCACTCTGGGAGGACGACCATTTCGTGGCGGGCGCAGTGTCACTGCCCGCTCTCGACATCACCTTCGCAATGGACCCCCCACCGGTGCTGCCCGCAGTGGACCGCACGAACCCACGCCTCATCACCTCACGTAACAGTGCTCCATATTCGGCACACCTGGTCTACGAGGCGCTCGATTGCGAGCCGGTGCGACTCGGGTCAGCCGGAGCGAAGACGATGGCGGTCGTGATGGGCGAGGCCGACATCTACGTGCATGACGGCGGCATGTTCCAGTGGGATACCGCAGCACCGGCCGCGGTCGCGCAGGCCGCGGGTCTCTTCGTGAGCCGTATCGACGGCTCGCATATCGTGTACAACGAACGAGACCCATGGCTGCCGGATTTCATCGTGTGCCGGCCAGAACTGTCCGACGACGTGCTGAGAGCTCTCTGGGGTTGAGATGACCACCGACGATCGCCGACCGGTGCTGTGCGAGGTGCGCGACCGCGTGGCGGTCGTCTCGCTGAATCGGCCACATCGCTCGAACGCCTGGAACGGCGCTATGCATGCCGCCTTCGTCAGCGAGTTGGCCGCACTCGATCGCCGCGATGACGTCCGAGCGGTGGTCGTCACCGGACACGGACGAGCGTTCTCCGTCGGCGGCGATGCCGCGGCACTCACCGATCATGCGGCACGTGGCGGTTACGACTCGGGCATGCCTGATGACATCGGTCGTCCCGGGGGCGGGCACAGCGCCTTCGATGAGGATCTGTCGTGGCTGCTCGACTACCGGTTACCCGTCATCGCGGCCGTGAACGGCGCATGTGCCGGGGTGGCGCTCGCATTGGTGGCATTCTGCGATCTGCGTTTCGTTGCCGCCGAGGCCAAGATGACCACCGCTGCTCCCCGCCTTGGGCTCCCCGCCGAATACGGACTGTCGTGGACACTGCCCCGTCTCATCGGCACAACGCGCGCTGCCGACCTGTTGCTCTCGGGACGGGTGTTCACCGGCGCCGAAACCGCTGACTGGGGGCTGTGGAATGCCGTCTGTGACGGTGCCGATGCCACCGTGACGGCAGCGCTCGACTGGGCCCACATGCTCGCCACCACCACCGGACCCGTCGCCGTCACATCGGCCAAACGCCAGATGTATCGCGACTGGCTCGCGAAGACGCGCAGCGCGACCGTCGTCTCGCCCAACGGCGAGCGCCCGGTGACAGGGGGCGATCTCAAGAATGACACGGA
>RFST01000003.1 GCA_009923855.1 Actinomycetota bacterium | reverse complement strand
AGTGCCGCCGCGTCGTCGGTGCTCGTACCTGTTGCGTCCGGATCTGATGTGGTCATGCCCCGCCTCGCTCACTGCGCGCCGTACACCGGCAACGCGACACCGACGCTAGGTGACCGATAAGTCGGCTCAGCCATCCGTCGGTCCGCTGGGAACGGACGCGGCGCGCGAGACCGCGGCTCAGAAAGCACAAAGGGCACCCCGCAGGGTGCCCGGTGGTCGAGACCGGCGTCGATCCGGTGACCTTCCGCTTTTCAGGCGGACGCTCTGCCAACTGAGCTACTCGACCGTGGTGTGACGACGACGGGCGACCCGTCGCCATCACATGCAGCGGGGCCACCAAAATGGTGACCCCGAGCGGTCCCGACGGGACTCGAACCCGCGACCTCCGGCGTGACAGGCCGGCGTGAACTCCAACTTCACCACGGGACCATGTGGCGCCCGACAACATTACCTGCCGGCGACGCAATTGCGACACCGCGCTATCGGGAGTACCAGCCGGAGCCGGTACCGCACCCCCAACGGGATTCGAACCCGTGCCGCCACCTTGAAAGGGTGGTGTCCTAGGCCACTAGACGATGGGGGCCTGATGCCACCTCGTAGAACGAGGCGCGGAGAACGCTAGCAGCGGCACCGCGCGGTGCCACGGGGACGTCATGTGCGTTTAGGCGTCGGGGCCCGACGGCATGAACGGCGACCCGGAGTTGCCCGACAGTGCCTGCACCACCCATTCGAGCATCCACCCCGACCAGCCGAACAACGCGTACTCGGCTGTGTCACCAAGGCGGTCGTCGGCATCGGTTGCCGCATCATCATCGACAATGCCAAGAATTGCTCCGAGCACCAGGCGCAATGAGTTCAGCCCCTGCATGAATGCAGTGATCTGAGCGGTGTCCAACACGATGTCGGCACCGAAACGCCGCACACCATCATGTTGATCATCGTCACCGTCACGGTCGGGGTCGATGACGTTGAGCACTGCGGCGAGCGCCGCACGCCGCGATGTGACTAACTCTGAATACATCAACCGCCGATATTCGGCATCGCGTTCGGCGTCGGCGCCGGCATAATCGGTGAACGCCGGCGGGAACAGCCGACGTAACGGCGTGGACCGGCCGTCGGCAGCGCGTTCCGATGCCAGATCGTCGAGGTCGGCCTCGTCGAGCATCGCATCGAGATCGCCGAGCAGGCGCACCAGCACCTCGTGCTCCTCGGCTGACAGGCGCAACGCGAACGTATCGGGTCCGGTGCGTTCACACGGCGGACGCCGTCGCCTCAACACGGCGGCCTCCGGCACAGCCGACACCGATACATCACGAGTCGTGCTCCATCGTGGCCCACAACCCATGTTCGTGTAGCCGGAACACGTGCATTTCGGCTTCTTCGCGGCCACCGTCGGCCACCACCGCACGGCCATCGTGATGCACTTCGAGCATCAGCGCTGTTGCAGTGTCGAGGTCGTAGCCGAACAGTTTCTGCAGCACGAAGGTGACATAACTCATGAGGTTCACCGGGTCGTTCCACACAATGACCTTCCACGGCCGATCCTGAGCGGTGTCGGCATCGGCATCAACGACCGGGGCGGTCTCGACGATTGACGCCCGGACGGCCACCGCGCAGACACGGGTTGCGCTGCGCTCGGGCCGACTGCTCACCAACCCAGTGTGCCCCGAAGCGGTGACTGGCTCAACCGTCACCCAACGGCCATGCGCCAGCTCGGTTGCCATCACCTCGGCGGTGACGCCGCATGGGGCCACATTGTCAACATGCACACACGCACGACCCGAGCCGGCGTTGGCCGCTACAGCGGGGTGGCCGTACGCTAGGAGGACCATGAGCCTCGGCAGCCGCCCCCTCGTCCCCTCGCGGCTTGCCCCCGGAGGAGTGGCCCACGGCAGCCGCCGCGCTCCCAGCAGCCGTGTCGGCGCATTCATCGCGCTCACCAAACCGCGCATCATCGAACTTTTGCTGATCACCACCGTGCCCACCATGGTGCTCGCCGACGGCGGATGGCCCGGTCTTGGACTCGTCATCATCACCCTGATCGGCGGCAGCCTGGCCGCCGGTGGTGCCAACGCCATCAATATGTATGTCGACCGCGACATCGACGCGTTGATGGAACGCACCCGCACCCGGCCGCTGGTCACCGGCGTGGTGCAACCACGAGAAGCGCTGGTGTTCGCCCTGTCCCTAGAAATTGCGGCTTTTGCGGTGCTGTGGGCCGGGGCCAACCTGCTCGCGGCCATCCTCGCCGCATCCGCGACCGCGTTTTATGTGGGGGTCTACACCCTGTGGTTGAAGCGCACCAGTCGCCAGAACATCGTGATCGGTGGTGCGGCGGGAGCCGTGCCAGTGCTGGTCGGCTGGGCCGCGGTGAACAATGACCTCACCTGGACCCCCGTGGTGCTCTTCGCGGCCATCTTCTTTTGGACTCCGCCGCACTTCTGGGCGCTCGCCATGCGCTACGCCGACGACTATCGGGCGGCGAACGTGCCGATGCTGCCCGCGGTCGTGCCGTTCAAGAACGCCTACGTCCAGATGATTGGCCACACCATCGCTCTCGTTACCACCACATTGGTATTGGTGCCCGTGGCCAACGGCGACACCACCATTGCCGGTGATGGCGCCGGGCTCGGCCCGATCTACGTGATCTCAGCCGCCGCATTGGGCGCCGCGTTCCTGTGGGCCTGCGAATGGTTGCGTCGGGAACCCACCGAGGCCCGTTCCATGCGGGTGTTCGGCTTCTCGATCACCTATGTGAGTGTGTTGTTCGCCGCGCTCACCCTCGACGTTCTCGTCTGAGTCGGCGCTGATCGCACGGCCGTCGCCTGCACTGCTGCGACGGGGTGCACGATGACCTGCGTCACGATCTGGCTGTGGATTTCTGTCGTCGCGCGATCAGGCAAGTAGGATTGAGCCGTTACGCAACCATGCTCTGTCACGCCCCGATATCGGTGGGGTTCGCAGGGCCCCCGGTACCGGAAGCGAGCTGCATACCGACATGACCACGATCGACACCCCCGCTCGGCCCTCGGCCCTCGGTGATGGCACCGTGGGCACCTTTGTGGCCCGAGCCGCCGACTGGGCCACGTCCACCGACCACAAAAAGATCGGCCGCCTCTACGCCGTGACCGGCCTGCTGGCCGCAGTGGCAGTGGCCGTCATCGGTGCCCTGCTCGGTCTGGAGCGCACCGACGATGCCGGCAACGTGCTCGACGGTGGTGCGTTGTTGCAGCTGTTCCAACTGCATCGCATCGGCCTGGTGTTCGCCATGGCCATCCCGGTCACGCTCGGTGTGGCGATCGCAATCGCACCGATGCAGGTGGGCGCACGCGCCATGGCGTTCCCGCGCTTGGCCCTCACCGGTTTCTACTCCTGGCTCGGCGGCATCACCCTCACCATCGTCGCTCTCGCCGCCAACGGTGGAATTGGTGGCGGCGATCAGATGGTCGACATGTTCCTTGCCGGTCTCGGCCTCACCGTTCTCGGCCTGCTCGCCTCGGCGGCCAGCGTGGCCACCACCGTGCTCACCACCCGCGCTCCCGGCGTGACCCTTCGGCGTGTGCCGTTCATGACTTGGTCGGCGCTGGTGCAATCGCTCGCACTGCTGGTGGCCCTGCCCGTGATGTTCGGCGCGATCGTGCTGCTGTTCGTCGACACCCGCAACGCCGGCCTCACCTTTGGCGGCCCCGAGGCCATCGGTGACTGGATCTCGATGTTCTGGTCGCAGCCGATGACCTACATCTACGCGCTGCCCGCGCTTGGCCTGCTGGCCGAGACCTTGCCGGTGGCTTTCGGACGCCGCCATCCGCTGCGCCAAGTGGTGTTCGCCGGTCTTGGTCTGATCGCCGTGGGCGCCTTCGCCGGAGTGGCACAACAGCAGCGTTTCGGCGTGGATTTCTCCGCTGAGGGCGCCGATGTCGTGAAACAAGCGGTCATCGCGCTGTTCTTCTACGGTCTGCCGCTGCTCGGCGCCGTGGTGGTGCTGGCGCTCGGCGCCATCGTCGCCAAGCCCGAGGGCGATCGTGTCACCCCGAAGATCTCTGCCGGACTGCTGTTCGGTGTGGTGTCGACGCTGATGATCCTCGCTGGCGCCGCGGGCAGCCTGCTGGCCGCCATCGACGACCTCGAACTGGCCGGCACCGTGTTCGAAGAGGCCGCCGCCGTTTACGTCACCTACGGCGCCCTGCTCGGCGGACTGGGTGCTCTGGTGTTCTGGGCGCCGAAACTGTGGGGCATCCAGGTGGCCGACCGCAAAGTGTTGCCACTGGCCGGCCTTGGGCTGATCGCCACCGTGGCGGCATCGCTGCCGCACTACATCGCCGGCTTCACCGACCAGCCTGCAGGCGCGGGCATCTACGACGGTGACGGCGCATCCACCATCTTGAACGGCATCGTGCTCGTTGGTCACGCTTTGATGGCACTGACCGTGCTCGCCACCTTGGGCGCCATCGCCTCGTCGCGCAGCGACGACACGGTGGAGGCCAACCCGGTGGGTGGCCACACGCTCGAGTGGACGATTGCCTCGCCCGCCCCGGCCGACAACTTCGAGGCGCTGCCCACGGTGTCCTCGGCCGAACCCGAACTCGACAACCTCGCCGGCACCGAAGGGAGCCCGTCGTGACGCTCGCATTGCCCGCTGCTGCTGCCCCGGCCCCGCGCCGGCAGGTCTTCGTGGCCACCGCCCTCGCAGGCGTGGCCGGCACCATGCTCATCGGCGGCATGCTCGCCATCTGGGTGCTGCTCCGCGAACGAGTGGTGTCGGCAGGGGAGCGTTTCCCCGACAGCTACATCATTCCCGAGGTGCCCTCCAACGTGATGTTGATCACCGTGTGGTCACTGTGCCTCTTCGCCCAGTGGGCCGTGTACGCCGCGCGTCGCAGCGACCGCGCCCACACCGCCCTCGCCCTCGGCGTGGTGTTCTTGATGGGTCTTGCCTACGTGAACGCCCAAGCGTTCGTGTACGTCGACATGGGTGTGGTGCTGGCCGACAGCGCCTACGGCGCCCTGTTCTATGCCGTGACCGGAACCATGGCCGCGTTGGTCATCGCCGGCCTCGTCTACACCGTGGTGGCGGCGTTCCGCTCCCTCGGCGGGCGCGACCGTGAGGTCGAACTCATCAGCGCCCACGCCATGTACTGGTATTTCATCGCCGCGGCCTACTCGGCCGTGTGGTTCGTCGTCTACGTCACCAAGTGAGGACCCAGGTCTGACATGTTCACCACCGGAGCCGTCGCGTCGCTTGCCGGCACTGTGGCCTACGGCGTTCTCGCCGAAGGCACGATGGGCACCATCGGGTTGGTCTCGGCCACCGTGGCGCTCGCCACGCTCGCCGGCATCGTGATCTTCACCCGCGACGCGAACGTGTTTGCCGACGAACCCGACACCTTCGACGGTGCGGCCGCGAACGCCGCGCGTCCCGGTGCCAGCATGTGGCCCTTCGCCCTCGGCCTTGCCGTCACCACCATGACCCTCGGGTTGGTGACCTACCCGGCGATCTTCATCCTCGGTGCGATCCTGTTCGTTGCCGGCATCGCCGAATGGATTCTGCAGGCGTGGTCCGAGCGGGCCAGCGCCGATGCCAGCCATAACGCCGAAGTTCGAAGCCGCCTGGCCTACACCGCAGAAATGCCGGTGGCTGCCGCGATTGGACTCGGCATCGTGATCTACTCGTTCTCGCGAGTGATGCTCGGCGTGCCATCAAAAACATCCACCATCGTGGCGTTCTCGATCGTGGCGACCATCGTGTTGATCTTGGGCGCCATCGTCGGTGCCAAGCGATCGATCACGGCGCCGAAAATCACCGCGCTGTTCGCCGTGTCTGGCGTGGTGCTCATCGGCGGCGGCGCCGTCAGCGGCCTGAACGGTGAACGGCATATCCACGAACACGAGACCACCGCCTACATCGCTGCCAAGGACGAGTGCGGCGCCGAAAAAACTTACGCCGACAAGCACGCCAGCCAGACGGTTGCCGGTAAGGCCGGCAACGCTGAGGTGCGCCTCACCGCGGCTGGCACCCTTGTGCACCGCAAGCCCGGTGATGAGACCGATCGCTCCAGTGCCTTGCAGCTCCCCCGTTCAAACGCGAACAACTTGCTGTTCCGTAACGACTCCGATGAGGAGCGCCGCCTCGTGATCGACCTTGCGCCCGACTACGAGGGGTCGCCACCGCGAATTTGCACGACCTTGGTCGACCCAGGTGGGGTGCAATTGATCACCGTGAATTTCGCTGTTCCCAGCTTCGCGCCTGAGATCACCGATATCGGCGGATACCGGTTCTATGTCCCAGGGGTGTCAAGCGCTGAACTCGAGGTGGTCGTGCCATGAGCAGTCGCACGAATCACGATCGCACCATCTCGGACGGCTCACATGACGCGCATACACTTGACCGCGTGAGCGCCGTCAACCCCCGCCGTCGCCGTCGTATTCCCGGTATCGCCGCTGCCATTGGCGCGGCGATTGCCCTGTCAGCCTGCGCCACCGACGCACCGCAGGACACCTGGCAACCCGTCGGCGAGAACGCACAGAAGATTCATGATCTGCAGTGGCCGGTATTCCTCACCGCTGGCATCGTCGGCGTGTTGGTGTTCGGCCTGCTAGCCGTGACCGTGCTGCGGTTCCGCGACAAGGGACAGGCGATGCCCGAGCAGACCCATGGCAAGCCCGTCATCGAGTATCTCTTCATCGCTATCCCGGCGGTGATCCTCGCCGCGATCGCCATCCCAACCGTGGGCGTGGTCATGGCCCTCGCCGACACCGACGACACCGAATGTGTCATCAACGTCACCGGCCAGCAGTGGTGGTGGGAATACGACTACGAGGTCGAAGACGATGGCACTATCTGCGGGTTCGCCCCCACCGCCGCTGAGGCTGCTCCGATCGTCACCTCCGGCCAGTTGGTAATCCCCGCCGACACCAAGGTGTTGCTGCGTGGTACCAGCCGCGACGTGATTCACAGCTACTGGATCCCGCGCCTGAACGGCAAGCGCGACATGGTGCCCGGGCGCGTGCACTACCTGCGCCTCTCATCGGAGACGCCTGGCATCTACGCCGGGCAGTGCACCGAGTTCTGCGGCCTCAGTCACGCCAACATGCGCATGGAGACCATCGTGTTGGAACCCGACCACTTCCAGCAGTGGTTGGACAACGAACTCGAGCCGTATACGTCGCCGGAAGAAGGCACCCTTGCTGCCGCTGGTGAGGCCACTTTCATCACTCAGTGCTCGCGCTGCCACCAGGTGAACGGGCTGGTGGATGACCGTGGCACCGACGACCCCGATGACGACACCTTGGTGGTGTCGTACCCCGACCAGTTCGTGTACTCCGGCGCGGCACCGAACCTCACCAATCTGATGGGTCGCAACACCTTCGCTGGCGCCACCTTCGATCTGCTCACCGACGAGTGTCGAGCCGACGTGTGGGAAGCGGACCCCGAGGTGTTCGGCGAGCGCTACCTGGCCGGCGTCACCGAGGATTGTCTGAACGAAATCGAACTGCGCGAATGGCTCCGCAACTCACCGGCCAAGAAGCCGATGTATGCCGATGCCGAAATGCTGACCGAAACCGACGGCAAGACGCGCGGCATGCCCTATCTGGCACTTTCCGAGGACCAGATCGACGAACTCATTGCCTACCTGCTCGAGCGTAAGTGAGGTCCTGATATGGCCATCATCGAACGACCGACCGACACACCTGCTGTCGTCAGCCCCGACGCCGCACCTGCGGTGGCCACACCGGCCACCTCCTACGGTGTGTTCCGTCGCCCGGTGGAAACCACCGGCTGGAAGTCGTGGCTGTTCACCATCGACCACAAGAAGCTCGGCATCATGTACGGCGTCGTCGCCATGGCGTTCTTCGTCATCGGCGGTATCGAAGCCCTGCTGATCCGGTTGCAGCTCGCCGGCCCCGACGGCACCGTGTTGTCGGCTGATGCCTACAACCAGATGTTCACCATGCACGCAACCACCATGGTGTTCCTGTTTGTCATGCCGATGGCGGCCGCCTTCGCCAACTACATGGTGCCGCTGCAGATCGGCGCCCGCGACGTGGCCTTCCCCCGCATCAACGCGTTCGGTTTCTGGACGTTCCTGTTCGGTGGCCTGTTCTTGAACACCTCCTGGATCTTGGGTGGTGCCGCCGACGGTGGTTGGTTCATGTACGCCCCGAACTCCTCGGTGGCTTTCTCGCCGACCAACGGTGTGGACTTCTGGGCGCTCGGCCTGCAGATCACCGGTATCGCATCGCTCACCGGCGCCATCAACTTGATCGTCACCGTGATCAACATGCGCGCACCCGGCATGAGCCTGATGAAGGTACCCATCTTCACCTGGATGATCATGGTGGTGCAGTTCCTGTTGCTGTTCGCCATCCCGGTCATCACCGTCGCGCTGTTCCTGTTGATGTTCCAGCGCAGTTTCGATGCCACCTTCTTCTCGGTGGAAGCCGGTGCCGACCCGCTGCTGTGGCAGCACCTTTTCTGGATCTTCGGTCACCCCGAGGTGTACATCATCGTTCTGCCGGCCTTCGGCATCGTGTCCGAAGTGCTGCCGGTGTTCTCGAAGAAGCCGCTGTTCGGCTACCCGCTGGTGGTGTTCTCGGGCGCCGCGATCGGTTTCGTCGGATGGGGCGTGTGGGCCCACCACATGTTCGCCTCCGGCCTCGGCCCCATCTCGGTGGCCGTGTTCTCCGTGGCCACCATGGCCATTGCCATTCCCACCGGCGTCAAGATCATCAACTGGGTGATGACCATGTGGGGCGGCAAACTGAAGTTCACCGTGCCCATGCTGTACGCGGTCGGTGTGATCGTGCAGTTCACCATCGGTGGTCTGTCCGGCGTCACCCACTCGGTTGCGCCGTCGGATACTCAGCAGACCGACACCTACTACATCGTGGCGCACTTCCACTACGTGATCTTCGGTGGTGCCGTGCTCGGTCTGTTCTCCGGCCTCTACTACTGGTGGCCGAAGATGTTCGGCAAGATGCTGAACGAGCGCATGGGACGCTGGAACTTCTGGCTGACCATCATCGGCATGAACCTCACCTTCGGCCCGATGCACGTGCTCGGTCTGCAAGGCCAGCCGCGCCGTATGTACAGGTGGACCGAGAACCGCGCCGGTGAAGGATTCTTCAACATCGGGTTCTGGAACCTGATCGCCTCCATCGGATCGTTTGTCCTCGCGCTCGGCGTGCTGATGTTCTTCGTGAACATCTACGTGTCGCATCGCAAGGGCACGCAGAAGGCGCCGCTCGACCCGTGGGATGCCCGCAGCCTCGAGTGGATTACCACCAGCCCGCCGAAGGAGCACAACTTCGACCGGACCCCCACCGTGGGCCACCTCGACGAGTTCTTCCATCGCAAGTATGAAGACCGTGGCGAAGGCGATCATCACGACTACCACCAGGTGGCCACCGCAGAAGAGATCGTTGCTGAAGAGGAGGCCAAGGGAGACAGCCACATCCATCTGCCGTCGCCGTCGTACTGGCCGATTCTACTGTCGCTCGCGCTGCCGATCATGGCCTACGGCGTGATCTACAACATCTGGCTGATCGCCGGCGGTGCGGCACTCGCGCTGCTGTCGATGTACGGCTGGGGCATGGAGCCCCACACCGCACCCGACGACGACTACGACCCGCCGGCTGCCGGCACCGAACTGGAGGTCGCCGCTCATGGCTGACACCGCCGTGGCCCCGGCCACCGGACATGACGCCCACGACGACCACGGGGCGCATCACACCTCCACTGGTCTGTCCAACAACAAGTTGGCGATGTGGATGTTCCTCGGGTCGGAGTGCCTGCTCTTCGGCGGCCTGATCTCCACCTACATGCTCTACCGCGGTCGCCACTCGGAGAACTTGGGCCCCGACCAGGTGTGGGACATTCCCTTCACCTCGGCGTCGAGCTTCGTTTTGCTCATGTCGTCACTGACGATGGTGCTCGCAGTGTCATCTGCGCACCGCAAAGACGACCGCAACACCAAGGTCTGGTTGATGGTGACGGCCCTGCTCGGCGCGCTCTTCGTGGCCGGCCAGGTGTACGAATTCACCACCTTCTACCGCGAGGGCCTCGGCTTCACCACGAGCCTGTTCTCATCCAGCTTCTACACGCTCACCGGATTCCACGGTGTGCACGTCACCGTTGGCATCATCATGTTGACCTCGTTGGTCGGCATGATCGGCAAAAATCGGGTGCCCGGCGACAAAGCCGAAACCGTGGAACTGTTCGGCTTGTACTGGCACTTCGTTGACGTGGTGTGGATTCTGATCTTCACCCTCGTCTACCTGATCCCGGCCTGACGCCCACCAGCGAGGACATCATGACCGTCACCGACACCGACCAGCATCACGACACCCACGAGGGCGAGTCTCATGGCCTGTCCGACATGGGCTACGTGAAGATCGCCGTCTTCTTGGCCGTGGTGACCGCCATCGAAGTGGCGCTCAGCTACACCCAAGATCAACTCGGTGCGGCATTCCTCCCGCTGCTGTTGATCCTGATGGGCATCAAGTTCTTCTGCGTGATCTTGTACTTCATGCACCTGAAGTTCGACTCAAAGTTGTTCGGGTTGATGTTCTACATCGGCATGTTCCTAGCCATTGGCTGTTATGGCGTGTTCTTGCTGAGCATGCATTTCTTCTCGTCCTGACCCGTACGGGTCAGGGTCGCCCCCCACCCCTGGAGACGACATGGTCGCCCAGACCGACAACTGGAATCTCGACCCGTGGGATTTCGTGGCGCACCCCGAGGTGTGGCTGCTCGTCGGCTTCCTGACTGCGGCATACATCTACACCGTCCGCGTCATCGGCCCCAAGGCCGTGCCCGCTGGGCAACCGGTCGTCACGCGACGCAATCTGTATGCCTTCGGTGCGGCCATGGCGCTGCTGTGGGTGTCATCAGATTGGCCCGTGCATGACATCAGCGAGGACTACCTGTACTCCGTGCACATGGTGCAGCACATGGCCCTCAGCTTCTTCATCCCACCGCTTGCACTGCTGGCCACTCCGGCATGGCTGATGCGGATTCTGATCGGCGACGGTGGCCTGTATCGCGCGGTGCGCTGGCTCACCCGACCCGTCGTCGCCGGCGTGGTGTTCAACGGTGTGGCCATGCTCACCCACATCCCGTTGCTGGTGAACGCCTCGGTCGGTGATGGCTTCTGGAACGGTGCCCTGCACTACGGGCTGCATGTTGCGGTTGTGGTCACCTCATTGCTGATGTGGATGCCGGTCATCGGGCCCATTGAGGAGTTCCGCATCGGTGTGGTCGGCAAGATGATCTACCTGTTTGCCCAGTCGATTGTGCCCACCATCCCCGCGGCCTGGCTCACCTTCGCCGAGGGCACCGTGTACACCGCCTACGAGGTACCACTGCGGCTATGGGGGATCTCGGTGGCATCCGACCAGCAGCTTGCGGGTGCGTTCATGAAACTCGGTGGCGGCATCTTCTTGTGGGGCCTGGTGATCTATTACTTCACCCAGTTCGCCAAAGATTTCCGCACCAGCCACGACTACCGCCGCGGCAGCCGTATGCCCGATGCGGAAATCGTGGGTAATGCCGAGGTGCCGCTCACCACGGCCGACGTCGAACGCGCCTTTGCCGAGACCACACCGGCCCGCGACGACCGCGACTGAAACCGTCCGACCTGCCGCGGCAGGTGTAATAGGGTACGGGGTATGAGCGATATGCAGCCGCCACCGCCACCACCACTCGGGGATATGCCGCCACCGCCACCACCGGGCGACGCGTCATCGGCAACCAGTGGCGCCGACGTATGGGGATCCGATTCGTCTGGTCGCGCAGGTTTTGGTAACCGACTCGGCGGCTACCTTCTCGACGGCTTGCTGTACGGCATCGCCATGGCGGTACCGATCATCATCGGTGTCGTGATGATCGTGGCCGCGTTCGCGGACTGTGTGACCGTGTTTGATGATGTCATCTGCCCCGACGGCGCACCATCAGGCGGGCTTCTCGGTGGTGGGATTGCGGTGGCGGTGCTCGGGTTCTTATTCGTCGTGATTCTGTACGTACGCGCCCTCGGCCGTACCGGCCAGACGTGGGGTCGTCGCATTGTCGGCAACAAGGTGGTCCGGGTCGACAACGGTGATGTCCCCGGCATCGGCCGTGCTCTCGGGCGTGAACTCTTCGGGTGGATCATCTCTGCCAACATCTTGTACCTCGGGTACCTGTGGATGATCTGGGACAAGGACCGTCAAACCTGGCACGACAAGGTGGCCGGCACCGTCGTGGTGCGCACCCGCTGACCGCACCACGACACCAGACGGGGCACGGCGGATCACCGCCGGTACTCTCTGCACCGTGATCGACGTCCGGCTTCTGCGCACCGACCCCGATGGCGTGCGCGCCGCACTCGCCCGCCGCGGCGACACCGCGGTGCTCACCCAACTCGACGACGCCACTCGGCTCGATGCGCGTCTGCGCGAGATCACATCGGCACGTGACGACATTCGTTCCCAGGTGAACGCCATCTCGAAACAGGTGGGGCAATTGCGTCGCTCCGGCAGCGACGCCGATATCGCCGAAGCCGAACAACTGCAGGCCACCAGTCGCGCATTCGGCGCCGACGAAGACCGTCTCGCGGTCGAACATGACGAGGTCGAGGCTGCTCTGCGAGAAGTGCTGTTGGCGATACCGAACCTGCCGCATTCCGACGCACCCGACGGCATCAACGACACCGAGAACCCGGTGGTGCGCGGCCCGTATCTGCCCGACGGTGGCACCAACGGTTTCGCTGATCATCAACAGGTGCCGCACTGGGACACCGCAGTGGAACTCGGCATCCTCGACGCGGAACGCGCCACGAAAATCGCTGCGTCGATGTTCACCATGCAGCGCGGAGCAGGCGCCACCATGGCGCGCGCGCTGTGCCAGTACGCCCTCGACACCTGCGCCGATGAGTTCGAAGAGATTCGCCCGCCGTCGCTGGTCTCGACCGCCACGCTCACAGCCACTGGTCAGCTGCCCAAGTTCGCCGACGATTCGTACGCAATCGAACGCGATGGCCTGTGGTGCATTCCCACTGCCGAGGTACCGCTCACCTCGATGTACGCCGGTGAAGTCGTCGCCGCCGCCGAACTCCCCGCTCGGTTCATGGCCTACAGCCCGTGCTTCCGTCGCGAAGCCGGAGCCGCCGGTCGTGACACGCGCGGCATGTTGCGCAGCCACGAATTCGACAAGGTCGAGATTCTCGCCCTGGCTACCCCTGACCAAGCCCCCGAATTACTGATGCAGATGGTGGATCGTGTCGAGTCGATGATCGCCGCCCTCGGTCTGCACCACCGCGTGATCGAGATCTGCACTGGCGACCTTGGCCAAAGCCATCACCGCTCATTCGATATCGAGGTGTACGCCCCAGGGTGTACGCAATGGCTGGAAGTGTCATCGGTGAGTTGGTTCTCCGACTATCAGGCACGTCGCGGCGACATTCGTTACAAACCTGTCGACGCCGATGGCACCCCACAGAAGGGCACCGCGTTGGTGCACACCTTGAACGGCTCGGCGCTCGCGGTGCCCCGTGTGTGGGCCGCGATTTGTGAAACCCACCGCAACGCCGACGGCACCGTGACCGTGCCCGACGTCCTACGGCCCTACATGCGCGGCATCGATGTGATCGGTGCCAACTGAGAACGAGCGCCTCATGGACCCCGACGAGATCCGCAACCGCCGCATCCAATACGAGACCGCTGGTCTTGATGCGAGCGATGTGGATGTTGACCCGGGGCAGCAATGGCATCGGTGGTATTCAGAGGCGTCAGAAGCAGGCATCGCCGAACCTCATGCCATGACCGTGGGCACCGCCGACACCGACGGTGTGCCCGATGCCCGCATCGTGTTGGCCCGCGGCGTGGACGCCGACGGGCTGAGGTTCTACACGAACTACAACTCGGCGAAAAGCCGTCAACTCGATGCCAACCCGCATGCGGTGGCGGTGTTCTCATGGCTGGCACTGCACCGCCAGGTGCGGGTGCGTGGGCGCGTGGCACGAGTGTCGGCCGATGACAGCGACGCGTACTTTGCGTCGCGTCCACGCGGCAGCCGCATCGGGGCGTGGGCATCGCCACAAAGCGAGGTGATTGCCGACCGCGCCGAATTAGAAGCGCTGGTGGCCGCCACCGAGGAACGCTACGTCGATGCCGATGTGCCACGGCCGCCGTACTGGGGTGGCTGGCTGATCATGGTGGACTCGTGGGAGTTCTGGCAGGGGCGCCCCAGCCGGCTGCACGACCGCATCCGCTACCGGCGTGATAGCGACGGTTGGGTGCTCGAACGACTGGCGCCGTAAATCACTGCGGTTGGCGCCGTACACCATTGCGGTTGGCGCCGTTCGGCACGGTGTTCTAGCGCCGGGGGTGACGGCATTCGGCACCACTCGTAGACTCGGTGGCGATGTCCGCGAACCCTCCCGCCGTGTTGCCGCAGGCAAACGATCCGTGCTGGTGTGGTAGCGGACGCAAGTACAAGCGGTGCCATCGCCGCGACGAAGGCAAAGTGATGCCGGGTGAGGTGTCGCCCATGCGCACCGTGCCCGACCACATCGCACGACCGTCCTATGCCGACACCGGTGAGGTGGAGCGCTGGGACGAACCGATCGTGAAAAGCCCCGAGGTCATCGAGGCGATGCGCCACGCGGGTCGCGTGGCATCAGAGGTGCTGCGGCTCGCCGGCGAATTCCTGCAGCCCGGTATCACCACCGACGACGTCGATGCGTATGTGCACGACCTGTTCATCGAACGCGGCGCCTACCCGAGCACACTGAACTATCACGGGTACCCGAAGAGCCTGTGCACCTCGGCTAACGAGGTGATCTGTCACGGCATCCCCGACAGCCGCATCATTCGCGATGGCGACATCATGAACCTCGACGTCACCGGTTTCATCGGCGGTGTGCACGGTGACACCAACGCCACGTTCTGCATCGGCGACGTCGACCCAGCCAGCCGGGAACTGGTGCGCATCACCGAGGAATGCACCTGGCGTGGCATTGAAGCCGTGCGCCCGGGCCGGCCGCTGTCCGATATCGGTCGTGCCATTGAAGACCACGCCCGCACAGGTGGCTACGGAGTGGTGCGTGCTTTCATCGGCCACGGCATCGGCCACCAGTTCCACACCGACATCCAGGTGCTGCACTACTACGACTCGCGTGCGGCCACCGTGATGCAACCCGGCATGGTGTTCACCATCGAACCGATGATCACGCTGGGCACCTGGCAGCACCGGATGTGGGACGACGGCTGGACCGCAGTCACCGCCGACGGCAAGCGCACCGCCCAGTTCGAACACACACTGGTCGTCACCGACGACGGGTATGAGGTGTTGACCGGTGGGCCCGATGCGGTGTCACCATCGCCGCCGTGGACCCGGTGACCTGCTGGTAAGCAACAACACCTGTCGGATAACCTGATCAGTGACAACGTCAGCTGTCATCCCCCACCCCCGACAATGGAGTCGATCATGACACTGCGCTCCCTGCGCCACACGTTCGCCCTCGTTGCTGTTGTGGCGCTGACCCTGACGGCCTGCGCCGACGATGGCCCCAATGCCATCGACATCGATGGTGCGTGGGCGCGCACCAGCCCCGCGGCGGTCACCATGGGCGCGGCCTACATGCACATCACCGCGCGAGCGGGTGACGAACTGGTCGCGGTGGCCGTGGATGAATCGGTGGCGGCATCCGCAGAGATTCACACCATGATGTCGGCCGACATGGCGGCTCAGCACGACGAGATGATGGCGTCGGGTGAGCACGAGATGGGCATGAACGGCGACATGGACATGGATCACAACATGGACATGGATCACAACATGGACACGGATCACAACATGGACACGGATGGCGACATGGACGGCCAGATGGGCGGCGGTGCAATGGTGATGCGCCAGATCATGTCGCTGCCACTGCCCGCCGGCGAGACCGTTGAACTGGCCCCCGGTGGCTACCACGTCATGCTCATCGGCCTCGTGGATCCGCTCGAGGTCGGCGAAACCATCGACGTCACCCTTACCATGGCGAGCGGTGCGGTGCGCACCGTGACCGCCGAGGTACGCGACACCGCGCCCTGATCACAGGCGATACTGCTCGTACCGGGCGTTGATCAGTCATTGACGGCGTCGACCGACGCCGATCGCGAGGCCGGTCGCAACCAAGCGATGACCATCATCGCAGCCGCCCCCACAGCCGTGATCAGAGCCATCACGGTGAGGCCACGGTCAAGACCAGCAGGCAGCACCGTGGGGATGAGCGCCGCCGACAGGACGTCGAATCGGCCGATGGTCCACACCACGATCTGCACCGCAGCCACCACCAGAGCCGCTGTGGCGACGAACACCGAACGTCGGCCCGTCACCGCGGCCACCACGACCGCGAGCACCGCAGTGGCGGGCAGTGCCCACCAGGTGACAGACGGTGCGGTGTCGGCAGGCGCGTCACGCCACCACCCGGCACCAGCCACCACCGCAGCACTTGCGGCAATTCCGGCAATGGTCACCGCGGCGAATGACCTGGTGTGACGCTGGCGTCGCCACACCATCACACCCGCGGCCATCAGCACGCCTCCAACCACCGCGCCAATAATTGGCGCAGCGATCGATGGTGGCGGCTGCAGTGTCGACACCACCCGAACCGCGATCGAACGCCCGTCGATCACCAGCGGCACGACAGCGTTCACCACCTCGTCCCCGGGTTCGGCGCCGATCGGAGGTGTGGACTCCATCAGGTGGATGCGATGGTCATGCCACGCCCACGATCCGTCGTCGTCCACCTGTTCCCACAGGGGCTCTGCGGAATGGTCGACGATGGCGGGTCGTGCGGCATCGCCGTAACGGTCCTGGTTGTAGTAGGTGGAGAAACTGCGCTGATTGCGCCACACCGAGCCGTCGGCATCGATACGTAGATACGGCTCGCCCTCATAGCCGGGGATGCTGGCGGTACTGCCCGGTGTGGTGCGTAGCCATAGGAACGAGTCGTGACCCTCCACGCTGATGAGCGCACCCGGCACAGTGACCGCACCGTCGGTGGTGGTCACAGGGGTCACGGCATCATCCACGATCACCTCGGTGATCACACTGCGGTAGTCCGTCGGCCCCGCCGCATCGGCCGCCACCGGGCCCGCCGGCCACAACACCACCGCACAGACGACACCACACACACGCATGAATGACCTCATGAGTTGCCGCCGACCGTCGTGGGGTTGACATGCGCGAACTGACGGCCGGAGGCGTCGGTTGCTCGATGGATGCTTGGTCACGCCGCCACCACACGCAGCACGAACTGACCGCTGGAATGCACCGAGCATTCCCCGGACAGTTCACCAGGTGCGGTGAACGTCTGGCGGAGCTCTTCGCCGGGCCCCACATAGAACACACCGACGGTATGCCCACGGTCGTCATCATTCACGATGCGAATCGTCTCGCCGACGGTCATCACCAACTCGGCCGGCAAGATGTCGATCACCTCGCCGTCGTCGATGCGTGCACCGGTGCCAGCGGGAATCAGATAGTCGTGATCGATATCGGCGTCGTCAACTGCGGCAGCTACCCCCGGACGCTGTGGGTCATCACCACCGGTGGCCGCCATCACGGCAACCACTCCGCCGACGGCGAGCACAATCGCCACCACAGCCGCGATCAGGCGGCGCGACATGCCACCGTGTGATGCCGTGATGGCGTCATCATCGGCAGAGATCTGATCGGAGTTCATGGCCGCAGCCCGGCAAGCAGATCACCGATGTCATCGGTCAGTTCCTGGGTCTCAATGCCGAATGGCCAGGTGAGCACCAGCGCCCCCGTGTCGTCCACGGCATAGAGCTGGGTGGAATGGGCCACGTCGGTGCCACCGGCATCGTTGTCGGTCACCAGATACGACACGCCGAAGGGTTCGGTGGCTGCTGTTAGCACCGTGGGGTCCGCCGAACCCAACGCGATGCCATCAGCGAAAAAACTCTGGATGTAGTCATCGAGAATTGGCAGGTCGCGATCGGGGTCGACGGTCACCATCGCCACATCGACGTCTGCGGCGGCATCGCCCAACCGGTTCAACGCCACCTTGAGATCAGCGAGAGTGGTGGGACAGAAGTCCGGGCAGTTCGTGTATCCGAAATACACGAGCAGCAACCCGCCATCGGGCGCGCGAAACGCCACCTCGCCCGAGCCATCGGCACGCGGCAGGGTGACGTCGCCCACCTGCGGAGCCGGTGATCGTGAATACCCTGCAAAACCTGCATCGCCGTCGCCGCCACAGGCCGACAGCACCGTCGCGGCCACCACAGACAGCACCACCATGGCACGACGAGCACCACTCATGGTGTTGTCCCAGAAGTAGCTAACTCAACGATGTAGCCAACGATGAGATCCACCTCGTCACGGGTCAGCGAGTTTGACGGCATCGGCAAGGAGTATCCCTCCACCTGCTTCATGCCCGGCATCATGATCGATTCCACCAGGTAGTCACGGTCAGCGGTCACGATCGTGCCGTCCGACAACGGCCGGTCCGACATGAATAGCCCCACAAACGCCGGGCCCACACCGCCACCACCGTCGCTGCCATGACAGGCCGCACAGCCCGATGAAATCATGAGCGACCGGCCGGCCGCGGCGGCATCGCTGAGTTGCACCGCTGGCGTGTCTGAGCCACATGCCGCCGCGCCAACCGCGAGACCGGCGGCGGCCAACGTCATCGCGATGCGCCCACCACGTCGACTGGCCATAACCCCAGTCAACCAGTCCGGCTGATGTCCTGCACAGGTCAGAGGTCACGTTCTGCGGCGTGTGACGAGTGACGCCATGAACACCGCGAAGATGTCGCTGGTACGGGCGTCGACCCCGAAGGCGGCATCGGCGGCGCGACGCCCCGCTTCGATGTCACCGGCCTCACATGCCTGCACTGCAGCGGTGAGATCGCCGGCCGGCCAAGGCATGTCGGCCACCGTGGCTGGTGACAGCCGAAACGACGTTGCCGACAATCCGGTGCCGGCGCGCTGATGCCAGGCCCACACCGTGGCCACCGACGACGTCAACACGGCCGCCACCTGGCGGACATCCACCGTCGGCACACCCGACGGGATCACCGACACCACCGGCACCCCGGGCAGCCACACGCCATCCACATCAGCCACGGCTTCCACCGTGCGGGTCTGCGCGGCGACCAGCACCTTGGGCACCAACAGTCGTTCCGCCCACGCCACGAAACGCCCGGTAAGACGCGAGCGGTCCACAACAGGCGAAACGCACCGGGCGTTCACCCCAGTGGCAGTGCCACGGATCGATCACACCGGAGGTGACAAGCGCTGGTCGTTCACGGGTGGGCGCAGCACCCGATGACGGCACCACCGCGTCGACCAAGGCGTAGTACTCGTCGCGGAAATTTGCCGACACTCGGCAACGATCACCCACCGTGCCATCCACCGTGAACGTGCCGAGATCGGGCACCCCCACCGATGAGGTGACCACATGCGACCACACTGGCGATCCGGTCACCGTTCGCGGCGCAGAACTGACAGTGAAGCCCAGCACGCACACATCGACGTGGGCGTCGAACACCCGGTCGGGTTGCCACCACCATGTGTCGAGCACCGCGCGCTGTTCCGCACGTCGTCGCACACGTCCCGCATCTCGTGAGGCCAGCACCGATGTGGGCAACACCAGCACCACGCGCCCTCCGGGTCGCACCAGCGTCATCGACAGATCGATGAATGCGAGCGCAAGATCGCCATAGGGTCCCGTGTCAGCTGTTGGCGCAGATGGGGTGTGCTGGCCGCGTGGAAGAGGCGAACGAAATGGTGGGTTGCCCACCACCACATCGGCGCATCCACCGGGCAGAACAGCCGACCAGTCGATGTCCAACGCATCGGCACAGATGAACTCGTCCACGCCCTCTGGGTGGGTGAGCGTCGGGTCGATATCAATGCCGATGGTGCGCACCGTGTGCCCTGTGGCGCGCAGTCGGTCGGCCGCAGCCACCAGCAGGCGACCGTCGCCGCAGGCTGGGTCGAGCACGGTCATCGTGCGCGCCGAATCGGTGGTCGGCGACGTGACGGTGGCCATCGCCATCTCTGCCACCTTCGCGACGAGCGCCGGTGGGGTGTACCACGCACCGAGGCGTCGCCGCTCGGCTATTTGCCGATCCGACACCGACACAGCGTAGGGTTCGCGCCGTGGTCGACCGCTACACCACGTTCTCGCGCGACGAATGGTCGCGGCTGCGGGCTGCCACGCCGCTCACCCTCGGCGTTGACGACCTCGATCAGTTGCTCGGCATCAATGAACAGATCGATCTCGATGAAGTCGCCACCGTGTATCTGCCGCTCAGTCGGTTGCTGAACCTGTATGTGAGCGCTGTGCAGGACCTGCATCGGGTCTCGTCGACGTTTCTCGGCGACATGGCACCAAAGGTGCCGTACGTGATCGGTGTGGCCGGCTCGGTCGCGGTGGGCAAGAGCACATTCAGCCGGGTGCTGCAGGCCCTGCTGGGGCGCTGGCCCGACCATCCCAAGGTGGACCTGGTGACCACCGATGGATTCTTGTACCCCAACGCAGAACTCGCGGCCCGCGGCCTGATGGAACGCAAAGGTTTCCCCGAGAGTTTCGACACGCGAGGCCTGCTCGAATTCTTGCGCGCTGTGAAGAGCGGCGCACCGCGGGCGGTCGCCCCCGTGTACGACCATGTCGTCTACGACATCGTCGATGACCGCACTGTGGTGGTGGAAAACCCCGACATCGTCATCGTCGAAGGGCTCAACGTGTTGCAGGTCGATCGTGACGGCACCGAGTTCGTCAGCGACTACTTCGACTTTTCGATCTACATCGACGCCGACCCAGCTCATATCGAAGAGTGGTATGTGCAGCGGTTCTTCACCCTGCGCAACTCGGTGTTCACACGGCCCGAGAGCTACTTCAGAAACTTCGCCGGGCTCGATGACACCGCGGCAGAACAGATGGCGCGCGGTATTTGGGAACGCATCAACGGCGAGAATCTGCGCAGCAACATCGAGCCCACCCGCGACCGGGCAGGGTTGGTGTTGCGTAAAGGCGCGGACCACCGGGTGGAATCGGTGCGGCTCCGCAAACTGTGACCGGCGCCGCGACGTAGATCAGGCGTGGCCTGCCAGCCAGGCCGGCACATCACGAATCGAACCCAGTTCGGCATAGGAATGCTCGGGGTCGTCGACAGTCTCGTGATGCCAGGTGAGGTGATACGGCACATGAATGCCGAAGCCGCCGATCTCCACCACCGGCAACACATCGGAGCGCACTGAGTTGCCGACCATTGCGAACGTGGCCGGGTTGATATCCCATTCGCTGAGGAGCCGCCGGTATGCGTCGGGATCCTTCTCGAGCACCACCGCCACGTGCTCGAAATGATGTTCAAGACCGGACGTGCGCACCTTGCGGGTCTGATGCACCAGATCACCTTTGGTGATCAGCACCACACGATGGGTCGCACCGACCGCCGCAAGAGTCTCGGGCACACCATCGAGGATCTCGACCGGATGCCGCAGCAGGTCGTGCACATGGTCGACGATGCGACCGATCACCGATGCCGGAACCCGACCGGCGGTCACCGTCACCGCGCATTCCACCATCGACAAGCCGAACGCTTTCACTCCGTAACCCGACAGGGAGATATTGCCGACCTCGACCGACGTGAGAGCAGCCCGCAGATCGACGCCGTCGGGCACATACGGCCCAACGAGTTCCATGAACAGGTCCTCTGCGCCGCGGAAGAACTCTTCGTTACGCCACAACGTGTCGTCGGCGTCGAAGGCCACAACCTCGATCTGTGATCGGGTCGACGGGTCGTGGTGATCCACGATGTGGGGCGTCACCGGTGGATCGCGTTCAAATAGTTGTAGACGGTGATGCGGCTCACCTCGAGCGCATCGGCCACATCTTCGACGGCGCGACGCAGGATGAATGCGCCGCGTTCATCGAGAAGGCGCACCGCTCGCTGTTTATCTTCACGCGACAGGGTGGGAAGACGGCCACCGAGTTCGGCTTCGACAGTTTCGATCAGGCGGTCGAGAGCACCGTGAATCGGCGGAAGCCGCACGGCCGCAACAGCGTGGCCATCCCAGCGCAGTTCGATATCGGCAGCTGATGCGTCGGCGAGATCCACCACTCGGGCCCCAACGGCGTCGAGCACGGGGCGCACCGCGTCGATGAGCGGATGCTCTGGCGTGCTCACGATGTCGCTCCATCGGTGCTGACCATGGTGTTCACGTGGGTGGCGCCATGCGCTACCGCCGCGCCGACAGCGATCGACACCACCTCGGCCACCCGGTCAGCATCGGTGTCGACCACAGTGCCGAAAGCATCGAGCACAACCTCGAAACCGGCAGCTCGAAGAGCGTCGACTGGAGCGGTCACGTGAGGGCCCGGCTGCCCGTCGATGAACGGCTCTACCGTGAACTCCACTCGTGCCACGGCCCCGATGCTAGGCGGTGTCGGAGTACCGGTCGGAGTTGGCTAGCCGCCCATGATGCGTGACAACTCGAGGGACCGATTCACACAGTCACGCCCGGCGGCGTCGAGCGCATCTTGGAGCCGCGCCAACACCTGGGTGAACGACCCGTACCACTCCTGCTCGAAACGCTGACGAGCCGGGCCCTGCCACACGGTGCCGGTCATCACCCTCTCCACGGTGCCGGTCACCTGATGCAACACCTCGATCTGGGCACTCAAGGTGTTGCCTAGGGCTGTCAACTGTTCGGGATCTGCGCCGTACATCGTCATGTCGTTGTCCTCAGTATCGATCACCGCATGTGTGCGGGTGCCGGCCTGCCCAGCACGGAGCCGGTGGTGCACGCCACAACGACTGCGCGGAAGATGATCAGCCCGTGGCGGGCACAGACAGGCTCGGCCACGTGGTCGCGGCCGTTGCCAACGCATCGATCAGAGTCTCGGTATGCGGGCACATGTCGCCTTCGAAATCCCACCACATCGGCGACTCGCCACGCACCCGTGGCGGCAACTCCAACTGCACGCCAGCATTGCGTGGCAGGTTCACCGGGTTCGCCGGATGCATCCCGGCGAGATCACGCGGCAGCTCCTCAGCATCGGCGATCACCCGGTAGGCCGGCAAGCGCGGTTCTAGATGGTCGGCCATGTGGCGCGCGAGGTCTCGGTTCTGCCCGCCGAGCAGCATCGATGAGAACAGTCCACGACGACCGAATCCGTGCACCGTCACCACCACATCGACGTGGCCCAGAAAGTCCGTCATCAACGCCGAGTGTTGAGGGTCGAATCGCGTCGATGGCAGATGCGGTGGATCGCCAGCCGGATGCAGCACCGCGTAATACGACGCGCCGGCACGTTCCGCGGCCGCCGCGGCAATGACATCGGTGGCGGCTTCGAGCCCCCCACCGTGGAATGCCATGAACCCGAACCGGGACCGCAGCACACACTCCTCGCGCACACCCGGCTCAGCCAGCAGGTCGCCGAAGGTCTCCACCCCGCAGGGTTCTCCCGACCGCGTGCGCACCATGGCACCATCGTCGCCGCCGCAGTAGGTGTGGGGCGAACCCTGCCCATGTGAACAGCACTCCACTGGGGTGAACCCCGCTCACCGGCGTAGCATCGAGGTCGTGCTGGTGTGGATGGACCTCGAGATGACCGGGCTGGACCACACCGTCGACACCATCGTCGAAATCGCCACCCTGATCACCGACGACGACCTGGAGATCATCGCAGAGGGTCCCGACATCGTGATCCACCAGCCGGCCGACGTGCTCGACGCGATGAACGACGTGGTGACGAAAATGCATACAGAGTCGGGTCTGCTCGACGAGATCCGCGCCTCTGAGGTGGACCTCGCCACAGCCGGTGCTCGCACCCTTGAGTTCTTGCGTGAACACTGCCCGCAGGCCGGCACCGTGCCGCTGTGCGGCAACTCGATTGGCACCGACCGGCGGTTCCTCGCCCGGTACCTGCCCGATATCGAGAACCATCTGCATTATCGCTCCGTCGACGTGTCGAGTATCAAGGAACTCGCGCGGCGCTGGAACCCTGACGTGTTGGCCCAGCGGCGCTGGAAAGCAAACAACCATCGCGCCCTCGACGACATTCGCGAAAGCGTTGCCGAGTTGCGGCTGTATCGCGATCTGCTGTTCCGCGACAGCACTGAAGTGGCCGCCGCCATCGCGGCGCGTGCCACCACCGACGACGCCGACGCCTGAGGCGCGGCACCACGAGGCGAACCACCGGATCGTGCGCGCACCATCACGACTCGTCGTCGATGTGTTCGAGCGGCGACACTGCCCGCATGCGCGCCGCCGTCGTCACCACACCCGGAGGGCCCGAGGTCCTCGAGATCATGGAGGTTCCCGACCCGGTCCCCGGCCCGGATGAGATCCGAGTACGGGTCACCCATTCGGCATGCAACCGGGCCGACATCATGCAGCGCTTGGGCGGCTACCCCGACCCGGTGCAACGCTCGCACAACATCCTGGGACTCGAATATGCCGGCTTCGTGGAATCGGTGGGTGAGCGCGTCACCCGCTGGTCGGTCGGCGACCGGGTGATGGGCATCGAAGCCGGTGGCTGCAACGCCGAACTCGTCGTCACGCATGAACGCATGGCGCTCGCCGTGCCCGACAGCTTGGCCGACGATGAGATGGCGGCCATCCCCGAGGTGTTCATCACCGCATGGGATGCTCTCGTTGCCCAAGGCAGTCTGTCGGCCGGCCGTTGGGCGTTGGTGCATGCCGGCGGCTCCGGCGTGGGAACGGCATCCATTCAGATCGCTCGTGCGATTGGCGCGCGGATCGCGGTGACCTGTTCAGCACGCAAAGCTGATGCGTGTCGAGATCTGGGTGCCGACCTGGTGTTGGAACGCTCGCCAGCGGACTGGGCATCACAACTGCGTGATGCGGTGCCCGATGGCGTTGATGTGGTTCTTGACGTGGTTGGTGGGGACGAAGTTGATCGCAACCTGAAAGTGGTGCGCACTCAGGGCACGATCATGCAGGTGGGTCTCCTTGGTGGCGCCACCGCGTCGGTGAGCACCGGATTGCTTCTCACCAAGCGCATCCACTGGATTGGCACCACCTTGCGGAACCGACCCTTGGAGCAGAAGATCGCGGCCGTGCAGCGTTTCGCAGCCGAAATGATGCCGCTGATCGCCAATGGCACGCTGCGACCGGTGGTGGACACCACGTTCGCCCTTGACGACATCGCCGATGCGCACCGTCACATGGAAGCCGACGCGAACGTGGGCAAGATCCTGCTGCGTATGTGAGCGTGGCGGTGACCCAGCCGGGTCGCCAACCGCGATGAATACCGCGGAGAAAACTGCGAGGAGATGCCGGTTACGTCCTCTGGACGGACATGAGCATCACCGACATTCACACCACCACCGAATCACATACGGACGCCCACGCGTTCAGCGAGCCGATCCTGCCCGACCCGTTCGATCAGCGTGTCGATTTGTTGCCCACCCGTCGTGCACGTTGCGCCGACGGTGACGGCAGCCTCACCGAACTGTTCTTCTCCGACGATCCCTTCGACATCGCCCGAGCCAAGGCCATCTGTTCGCGGTGCACGTTGGCGGCGTCGTGCCTGGCCGGCGCACTCGAACGCGCCGAGGTCGATGGCGTATGGGGCGGCGAGTTGCTGCTCGACGGAGTGATCGTGGCCGATCGGCCGCGACGTGGCCGCCCGCCACGTACACCACGACCCACACTCGTCGTCGACGAGGTGCCGGTTCCCGCACACCTGCTCGCCGACAACGTCGCGTGAGACATCGTCGTGCGAGCGGTGCGCGACCACCTTGGCGTGGCCAACGTCACGACGCTGTCATGGCCGACAGGCACGCCGGATCGCCCACCGTTAGCCTGACCGCATGGAGCGACGTACCCGGTTGCGCATGTTCGCGGCCCTGTGCGCCGTGATCGCGATCGCTGCCGTGTCGTTCGGTGCTCCGCGGGTACGCGACGCCGTCGACGGTGTCGACGACGAGGTGGCTCTCGATACCCCCGGTGAATACCAGCAACCCGCAGATGATGCACCTGTCTCCGGTGGCGACGTAGGCGACCCACTGCCCTCGGTGGAGGTACTCGCCACCGATGGCACCGGTGTGCTCACCGGCGACCTCATTGGTCAACCGATGGTGATGAACCTGTGGTTCTCGGCGTGTCCGCCGTGCGCCCGCGAAATGCCCGAGTTCGCTGCAGTGGAGTCCGATGTGGGCGAGCAGGTGCGTTTCGTCGGGGTGAACCCGATCGACGATGTGGAGCGGATGTTGTCGTTCGCGGTCAGCACCGGGGTGGAATACGAACTGCTACGCGACCCGCTCGGACGGTTCACCGATGCACTGGGCACCGTGTCGTTCCCGCTCACCGTGTTCGTCGCGGCTGATGGCACCGTGCTCGACCGCACCGGGGTGCTGACCGAGGACCAACTCCGCGATCGCATCAGCGAACTATTCGAGATTGAGATGGGCGTATGACGCTGTCGTTCCTGCGCGGACTGGTTGCCGCAGTGAACCCCTGTGGGTTCGTTCTGTTGCCCACCTATCTCATGTATTTCCTCGGCACCGAGGCCGGTCGAGCATCGGCGGCGATGGGTGCCCAACGCGCCGGGTTGCGACGGGCGCTGGTGGTGAGTGGAGCGCTCACGACCGGATTCATCGGTGTGTTCGTCGCGGTGGGTCTCATCACCTACAACTTCACCTCGTGGATCCAAGCGAACGCGAAGTACGCCACCATCGTGATCGCGGTGGCGTTGGTGGCTCTTGGTGTGGTGATGCTGAGCGGGCGCACTCCGGTGTGGTTGTCGCCCCGCGTCGACATCGGGGGTCGTGACCGGTCGTTGTGGTCGATGCTGCTGTTCGGGGTGGCCTACGCGGTGGCGTCGTTGGGGTGCACCATCGGGCTGTTCTTGCCGTCGATCTTCACGGTGCGTGATGACGGTGTGATCGCTGCCGTTGGTCATGTGGCGGTGTACGCCGCGGGCATGGGCCTCGTGGTCACCGCGCTCACCGTGTCGCTTGCTGTGGCGAATGTGGGGTTGTTGCGCGTGTTGCGCGGCGCGATGCGCCACGTCGACCGGGTGGCGGCCGGTTTCGTCATCGCATCGGGTCTGTATCTGGCCTGGTACTTCTGGGTGGTCGACATCCGCGGCGATATCGACCCGATCACGGGCGCGGTCGAATCGGTGCAGCGCAACGCCCTGCAGTTGGTGAACGACCATTGGCGCATCATCGCGGTGGTGTTGGTGGCGGTGGTGGCCGCAGCGGTGGCGGCGGTGGCTGCCGGCCGGGGCGGTGCCCGCAGCAGCGATGCCGCCGGCGACGCGGCGTCGGACGCCTAAGCATCACATCAGCCCCGGTGCCGAGGGCCGCACCGGCTGCGGATACGGTCGCAGCCATGGCTGGCAGTAACACCGATGATCGTCCGCAACGTGCCGATGAGGTGCCGGTGCGGCCTGCGGCCACGGTGATGCTGGTGCGTGACGCACACCCCGGTGTGGAGGTGTTCATGATGAAGCGCACGCTGTCGGCATCGTTCGCCAGCGGCCAGTACGTGTTCCCCGGCGGTCGTGTGGACGACGCCGACCACGCCGATGAACTCGAAGCGATCTGCGACGGCATCGACGACGCCGAGGCGTCGGCGCGCCTCGGGCTCGAGCGCGGCGGAATCGGCTGGATGGTCGCGGCAATTCGTGAATGTTTCGAAGAGGCCGGGGTGCTGCTGGCTCGACGCGCCGACGAGGAATCGTTCGTGCGTTTCGAGGGCGACCTTGCCACGGCGATGGCGACGGCCCGGCATCAGGTGCATGCCGGTGAGCGCAGCTTGGCCAATGTGTGCGCCGAGTTCGGTCTTCGCCTGGTGACCGACCCGATCGGGTTCGTCAGCCACTGGATCACCCCGATGGGTGAACGTCGACGTTTCGACACCCGGTTCTTGTTGGCGCGGGCTCCCGAAGCGCAAGAACCCCTTCACGACGGTGGGGAAACCATCGATTCATTGTGGGTGCGGCCATCGGATGCCCTGCAGCGATGCCGTGATGGCGACCTGCAGATGTTCCCGCCGACGATCGTGAACCTTGAATGGCTCGATGCCCAGCCCGATGCGGATGCGGCGCTGGCCGCTGGCGAGGCGATGGGTGTGCCATCACCGATTCTGCCGCGGCTCCGCATCGATGCCGATGGCCGCATGCGCGGTATCGCGATGCCCGACGACGCGGACTATTTCGATGTGCCACTGCCCGAGTTCGTGCTCGGGTCGCATCGTTGACACGTCGCTAACTGCTCTGTTGCCGCGACGGTTGTGCTCAGCCGGCAACGCTCACACGTCGGCTGCGTCAAGAGCGGCATTCACGGCATCGAGCAGGCGCGCTGAGCAGCCCGACATGTCGACAGCGTCATCGCCGCCGCGTGGTGGTGCCACATCCGTGCGGACCCGGTCGACGACGGCACGCAGCGCGGTCGCTGCGGGGCCCTCACCGTGCAACACCACCGGTTCACCGTCGTCACCACCGGCCGCGAGGGCGGCTTCCATCGGAATGGACCCGAGGAGGGGAACATCCACCGCGTCGGCTAGGGCAGCGCCGCCGCCCGAGCCGAACAGGGCGTATTCGGTGCCGTGTTCGCACACGAACGCGCTCATGTTCTCGATCACACCGATGACGGGAAGGAATGACCGGGCGGCCATATCGGCGGCGCGTTGGGCGACGGTTTGTGCCGCACGCGCTGGGGTGGTCACCACGATCATCTCGGTGCGGGGCAGCAGCCGGGCCAATCCCATCTGCACGTCGCCGGTGCCGGGTGGCATATCGATGAGCAGATAGTCGAGGTCGCCCCACGCGACGTCGCGCAAGAACTGCTCGACCGCTTTGGTGAGCATCAGGCCACGCCACATCAACGCCGTCGACTCTTCCACCAAGAACCCGGTGGACACCACCTCGAGGACGCCGTCGCCGATCGTGCGGCGATTCGGAATGATGCGTGGGCGGCCGTCTACCTCGTGGGCGTCCATCCGGTCGGACATGCCGAGCAGCCGCGGCACCGAGAACCCCCAGATGTCGGCGTCGAGAACGCCAACGGTGTGGCCGGCGGCGGCGAGACCGGCTGCCAGGTTCACCGTGATCGAACTTTTGCCCACGCCGCCTTTGCCCGAGGCGACGGCGAGCACGCGGGTGCGTTGCGCGATGGCGGTGTCGGGTGCGTTCTCGCGGGCATTCCACCGCGCGGTCGACATCACCTTCGAGCGTTCCTCAGGGGTCATCTCGCCCCATTCGATACGCACCGAGTCGACGCCGGGATGCACGCTGACGCGATCGGTGACCTCGCGTTTGATTTCGGCACGCAGCGGGCAGCCACCGATGGTCAATTTGATGGTGACGGTGACGTCACGACCGTTTACTGCGACGTCGGGCACCATGCCGAGCGTCACGATGTCCACACCGAGTTCGGGATCGATCACGCTGCGCAGCGCCTCAGTGATGGCCTCGGGTGTGACCGCTGCCGTATCGGTCGGTGTCGTCGTGGCATCGGGGGAGTCAGCCATGGGGTGATTTTACCGGACTTATCCGTGTAAATTGTGAGTTGTGAGCGCTCGTGCACACCGTGACATCCGCCGCCGGACACGGCGCGACGGTGCGCGCACCCGTGACCGCATTCGTGACGCTCTCGCCACCGCCGGTGCGGAGGGGCTCACCACCGACGACGTCGCCGACGCCGTCGGGGTGCACCCCAACAGCGCCCGCGAACACCTCGCTCACCTGCACGCCGAGGGTGTCACCATGCAGAGCGACGACCGCGGAGGCAGTGTGGGTCGTCCACGCCGCCGACACATCCTCATCGACCCTGCGGCGGTCACGGTCGACAGCGACGCGGCCACCGTGGAAATGCTCGGCGCTCTCGTCGACCATGCCGACCTCAGCGCCGACGTCGCAACCGTGGCCGGCATCGAACTCGGTCGTCGCCGGGCGCTAACCCACGACACCTGCACCACGACAACCATTGCCGACCTGGTCGCCGACCAGCGTCGCCTCGGATTCGCCCCGCAGATCGACGTCGACGGCGACACGACCTGCATTTCCTTCGCGGCATGCCCCCTGCGGGCTGCCACGACCACCGACTCGGTGTGCGCTCTGCACCGCGGCCTGCTCGACGGCTGGCTTAGCCAGAGCGACCATCAAGTCACCATGCTCGTCGCCGACGGCGATGGAGCTGCGTGTCACGCCCTCGTGACCGCCCACTAGCATCAGTCCACAACACCCACCGGGAGGAACATCGTGATCACACTCACCGACACCGCCACCACCAAGGTCCGCGAACTGCTCGACGCCGAAGGCGCCGCCGACCTCGCTCTGCGCGTCGCCGTGCGTCCGGGCGGCTGCAGCGGCTTCTCCTATGAGATGTTCTTCGACGGCGACATCGCTGGCGACGATGAGCAGGTCACCTTCGGCGACACCGTGCGCGTGGTGGTCGACCCCGCATCGGCACAGCTGCTGCAAGGCGCCACCCTTGATTACAAGGACGGTCTCGACCAGTCCGGGTTCTCCATCACGAACCCCAACGCCACCCGCACCTGCGGCTGTGGTCAGAGCTTCAGCTGAGCGGTGATCTGCTGACCTGCCACGCTCGGCAGGTACACATCTGACATCATCACAAGGTGGCAACAAACCGCCGTCGTGCACCCGGCAGCGCCCGACGTCGACTCGTTGCGATCGTCGTTGTGGCCGGTGCGGTCATTCTCGGTGCGATCGGCGCCCCGTGGTACGTGAACCGCGTGGAAGACGACCTGACCACGCGGGTTCTGGCGCGTGCCGGCGACGTGTCCGAGGCCATCAATGGGGTCAGCGTGAGCGGCCAGAACGTCACGTTGTTCTGTACCGAACCGGTCACCCGGCCGTCAGAGTTGTCCGATGGCATCGCCGATGTGCGTGGCGTACGCAGCGTTGATGTCGATCGCTCGTGTCGCATCACGCGCGCCCCAACCGTTGGCACCACCACGGAATCTCCCGATGGCACCACGCCCACCACGGTGCCACCCGATGTGACCCTGCCTGTCACCGACATCGTCGATGAGGTCACCGTCACCGTTGACGAGGTGGTGGCCGCTGACCCGCAGCTGAGCTATATGGCCGGCCTGCTCAGCGACAGCGGGCTGTTGATGGCAGTGGACGCCCCCGATGGCATCACCGTGCTGGTGCCCGTCGATGCGGCCTTCGATGAACTGGGCGCCGACCAGTTGAGCAACCTCACCACCGATGCCGACACCATCGCCACTTTGTTGCGTCACCATGTGCTGACCGCACGCCATCCGATCACCAGCGTCACCACCGATGCGACTGCATCAGATGGGGGTATCGAACTGTCGACCGCCGCCGCCGACACGGTGCTGGTGACCAGCGACGCCGACGGGCTACTCCTCGACGGTCTCGCTCGGGTGCTCGACACCGTGGAGGTGGCCCGGGGTCATGTGTGGCTGATCGATGCGGTGCTGGTGCCCACCGTCGAGGTGCGCAGCCCCACGCTTGTCGTGTCGATCACCGCGGACCAGATCGCCGTGTCGGGCACCCTGCCCGATGCCACCACGGTGGCCGACATCACCAATGCATTGAGCGGTGACGGTGACCGCGAACCGGTGATCGAACTCGGGGTCGATCCGTCGGTCAGCTACGACGCGGAGGTCACCAGTGCGCTCACGCGGTTGCTGGTGGCCGTGGTGAACACGGTGCAGAGCGCCAGTATCACGCTCGATGCGGATGGGCTGGTGGTAGCCGGCACCTACACCGATGCGGTGGATGATGCCGACGTCGATGCACTCGGTGCGCTGGCCGCAGCCGCGAACGCCACGCTCGACCTGGTGGAAGTGCCCGCGCCGGTGGACAGCACCGCTGCACGTGCCGCCGAAGAGATCGCGGTGCTTGTGGCCGAGGGCAACATCGATTTCGCACCGAACGGCACCTACCTCGTATCGGGACTGTCGACATTGGTCGAGATTGCTGCGGTGATCGAGAGCTACCCCGAGTTGGACATCATTGTGCGTGGCCACACCGACTCTGACGGCATCGCAGAATCGAACCTCGACCTCAGTCGTCAGCGCGCCAGCGAGATCGTGGCCGCGCTCGTGAATTTGGGTGTGGACGCCGATCGTCTCAGCGCTGTCGGTGTGGGGTCGGCCGAACCGATTCTGGTCGATGGTGTGGAGGACAAAGACGCGTCACGGCGCGTGGAGTTCGCAGTGGTGATGCGATGACCTGTGGGAGGATGAACTCGTGCCGTACACGTTGACCCTCGGGATCTTGTGGTATCTCGGCGCTCTTGTGCTGGGGGTGGTGCTCGGCTGGTTGGGACGTTCTGGTGTGGCTGCACGTCAGATCGTGCGCGCCGCCGATCGTGCCCGTGCCGATTCTGTGACCGAGATGAACGACCTGCGTGAACGCACCGATCGTGCCGAACGCGCAGCGGCCGAACGTGACGGTCTGCGCAGCGAACTGGAACAGGCCAAGTCACGACTCGCCGAATTGGCCGCGGCCGACGCTCCGCCGGCCGCCCCCGATCTCGATGGTGCCACCGAAGCGCTCGGTCGCATCATCAAAATCGATGATCTCACGGTGGTGGTCGGTATCGGCCCAGCGGTGCAGCGCCTCTGCGAAGGGGTCGGCATTCGCACCTGGTGGGATCTGGCGAACACACCCATCGATGATCTGCGGTCGATGCTCGGTGATGCGGGTCCTCGGTTCGGCATGCATGACCCCACAACATGGCCGCTGCAGGCGCGATTGCTGGCTGAGGGCCGTTGGGCGGAGTTCCACGCGATCGAAGGTCGTAGCACGCCCCACCGCGCCAGCCGCCGTGGCGTTGGTGACCGACTACGGTGCGGGCCATGAGCGCACTTGGTCCCTATTCACCGGTGGTTCGCGCCGGCCAGTTCGTGATCGTGTCGGGTCAGGTCGGCATGGTCGACGGCGTGATGGCCGACGGGGTTGCTGCCCAGACCGCTGCGGTGGTGGCGAACCTTGCGGCCCGTTTGGGCGATGAAGGCCTCGGCCTTGATTCCGTGGTGAAGACCATGTGTTTCCTCACCGACATGGACACCTTTGCCGAGTTCAACGACGCCTATGTGGCCGCGATGAACGGCAATCGCCCGGCACGCTCCACCATCGGTGTGGCCGGTCTGCCCTTCGGCGCCCAGGTGGAGATCGAAGCATGGGCATACGTCGGCGACTCGTGAACGCCGCGTTCGCAGTAGGCTGATCGCCATGGCTGGAGCAATCGCGATCATCGTTGTCCTCGCACTGTTCCCCGTCGCCATCTTGATGAGCGGTGGTGTGGCAAGTGCCATTCTCGGCACGGTGCTCCAACGAGACGGGGAAACCCGTCACGAGGGCAGCGAACTGCTCGACATCGACGACTGAGTTCGCTGTGAACGCTGCCGCGTCGGGGGGCGCGCCCCACCCGGTCACGCACGACCTTGTGGTGCACTCGGCCCGACTGGTGGCCTGCGTCGATGATGCCGGCACCGAATTGGCCGACGGCTGGGTGGCCATCGACAACGGCCTGATCAGTGCCGTGGGCGCAGGTGCGGCACCGCCAGCACGCACGTCGATCGATGCCCGCGGGTGCCTGGTGACCCCCGGGCTGGTGAACACCCATCACCACATGTACCAGAACCTCACGCGAGCGTGGCCGCCGATGACCGGCCGGCCGTTGTTCGGATGGTTGCAGACTCTGTATCCGCAGTGGCGCGCTTTGGACACGGAGAACGTGTACCTGTCGGCGTGGGTCGGACTCACCGAGCTTGCCCTGTCGGGATGCACCACCTCCACCGACCATCTCTATGTGCATCCGCATGGCGCAGGTGACCTGCTCAGCGCCGAGATCGACGCGGCACGAGATGTGGGCATGCGATTCCATCCCACCCACGGATCGATGTCGTTGTCGGTGAAAGACGGAGGATTACCTCCAGATGATGTGGTGCATGATGACGACGACATCCTCGCTGCTGCCGAAGCAGCAGTGGGGCGCCATCACGACCGGTCGCATGGGGCGATGGTGCGTATCGCGTTGGCGCCGTGCTCGCCGTTCAGCGTGAGTGAGCATCTTCTTGTGGCCAGTGCTGAGTTGGCTGAACGACTCGATGTTCGTCTGCACACCCACTTCGCGGAGAATGCCGAAGACGACGAGTTCAGCCTGGCGACCTTCGGGTGTCGACCAACCGAGTATCTCGAGCGCACCGGCTGGTGCAGCGACCGCACATGGGTGGCGCACTGTGTGATGCCCGACGCTGACGAAATTCATCGTTTGGGCGCAGCCGGTGTGGGGGTGGCGCACTGCCCATCATCGAACCTGATCTTGGCGTCGGGGATCGCGCCGGTGGTGCCGCTGCGTGCTGCTGGTTGCCCCGTCGGGCTTGGTGCGGATGGGTCGTCGTCGGCCGATGCTGCCTCGTTGTGGCTCGAAGCCCGGCAGGCGTTACTGCTGGCCAAACTGCGCGATGGTGCCGACGCGATCGTGGCGCGTGATGTGTTGCATATGGCCACGCGCGGTGGCGCAGCGTGTCTGGGTCGCAACGGTGAGATCGGCCAGCTGAGCCCAGGAGCGGTGGCCGACATTGCCGTGTGGGACCTGACTGGTGTGACTCATGCCGGTGCTGTGGCCGACCCGGTGGAGGCATGGTTGAGGTGCGGGCCGACTGGGGCGCGCGACACGATCGTGGCTGGTCGAGCAGTGGTGCGCGATGGCACACCGGTGAGTAGCCGCGTGGATGAGATGGTGTTGGCGCACGCCGCGGCAGCCGCTGCGATGCAACGCCACGCAGAGTGAGCGAATCCGTTGCGTGTGAAGGCCGTGATGGCGGTCGCGTGGCCGGTACCGGTGGGCTGCTGAACAGAATTTCGCTAAGTTAGAAGGGATTTGCGCTGTGCCTGTGGGTGCAGCAGCGCACCCAACTCATCATGGCCGAGAACGTCTCTCATCGCATTGCATCGCTGGCGTCGCTGGTTGTTGCCGTTTCGGTGATCGCCGTTGGGTCGGTTGTGGCGAGCGGCCCACTGTCGTCTGGTTCGGCGACGGTCGTCGCGGCAAACCCCGCCACCAATGATGTGGGTCGTGGCGACGATGACCTTGTTGCCCCGCGGACAATCTCCAGCGGTGACGAGGACTACGCCATGGTGTTCGACGGCACCAGCCAATACGGGCAGGTGACGACTGCTGGAGCGAACAATTTCCTCCCGACGGGTGACATCACGGTTTCAGCGTGGGCCTACCCAACCTCAACAGCTGGGTATCGGCGAGTCGTCAACAGAGCTGATGCCTTCAGCATCTTGAATGTCGATGGAACCTGGCAGTTCGAAATCGGGGACTACGACGAGAGTGAAAGTAATTGGTCCACGATTACTGGCCCTCCCGTGTTGGCCAATTCGTGGACGCACGTTGCGCTCACCCGGTCCGCATCAACTGTGACGGCCTATGTCAATGGCCAAGTCGTCGGAACAACAACTCAAAGTGTTGCCATGCCAACGACCTATGACTTTGATGTCGGTTCACTAAACACGGGTGCTCACTTCTTCCAGGGCCGAATCGATGACGTTCGCATATATAGCGACGCTCGGTCGCAGTCCGAGATCGAAGCCGACATGCACAACTACGGCCCGACGAATACCGACGACCTTGTCGCCTACTACGACTTCAACGAAGGCCCCGCCGGTACCACCGGCACCGGCACCGTCTACAACCGCGCCGACGGCGCCACCAGCGCCACCAACCTGCGCACCGTCAATGGCCCCACCTACTCCGACGTCAAGCAAACCACCAGCAACGGCAACAACACCGTCGTCACCTTCCCCCGCTCCTACCTCACCGCCGCCGGCGGCTGGCGCGCGCCGGAGGGTGCCTCATCGATTGACTACCTGCTCGTCGGTGGCGGAGGTGGCGGAGGAACAGACGGTGGAAGTGGTGGTGGCGGCGGCTCGATCCGGGATGAGAGCGCAACCCTCTCGAGTGCCGCTGAGGTTCTGCCGATCACCGTTGGCATGGGCGGTAGGGGTGGCGTGTACGACCCAATACTGGCGGCGACGGATGGGCAGCAGTCCACGATCGAGATTGGGAGCACAGTTTTTACGGCTCCGGCAGGTTCCTTAGGTGCACGAGGCCCTAACGGCGATGATGGGGGTGACGGCGGTTCGGGGGGTAACTCAACCGCGGACGGCGGTGATGGAGGTACTGCCGCCAATGGGGTCAACACGGTGGGCACAGCAGGTTCGTCGGGACCTACGTCCACCATCACTGGCTCTTCGCTGAGCTACGGCGGTGGTGGTGGCGGTGGTGTCTACCCCAACGACGGCACGGTACGTGGGCCGCTTGCGGGCGGTACTGGAGGCGGCGGTGCTGGAGGCGCTGGTAGCAGTTCGTCTGAAACTTCGGCCGCGCGACCTGGTGAGGCGAACACCGGTGGTGGTGGTGGAGCGGGCCGTGCGGACGCTGACGGTAGTCCTGCTCGAGGACCTGGTGGCTGGGGTGGATCTGGCGTCGTCATCGTGAGCTACTCCACCGCCAACACGTCGTGCGAACCGTTCGAGTCGTCCTACATCGATGATGGCACGGTCTACCGCGTTCTGAAGTGGTCCGACCCAACTCAGACTGGCTGTACGTGGACCGTCCCGGCAGGAATCTCGACTTTTCAGTACCTCCTCGTGGGAGGCGGAGGAGCGGGTGGTTCTGCGGGTCGAGATACGGCGAGTGGAGGCGGTGGTGGTGGCCGCGTTCTCACGGGCACTGTCACGTCACCCAGTTCGAGTTACTCGGTGACCGTGGGATCCGGTGGCCAGCCGGTGGCCGTTCCCACCACATCCGATTCACATGATGCGGGTGGAGATGGTGAAACGTCTGCCTTGGGTGCCTTGGAGGCTGAAGGCGGCGGTGGTGGTGCGTCTGCTTACAT
>RFST01000200.1 GCA_009923855.1 Actinomycetota bacterium | reverse complement strand
CCCCACCAGGCCTGGTCGTTGCCTTCCCAATCGCTGAAGCCGTAGGCCTCCATGTTGGGTGTGGGTGTGGCTTCGAGGTGCCACTTGCCTTTGAAGGCGGTGTAGTAACCCTGATCGCGCAGCATATGACCAAGGGTCCGGGCGGTGTAGGAGAGTTCGGGGTTTGAGGGCCCAGTGGAGTTTTCGGTGACGCCGTGCTCGGCCATGTATTGGCCGGTGAACAGCGTGGCACGCGACGGCGAGCAGGGGGAGCTATGGGTGTAGTAGTTCGTGAACTCGAGACCGTTGTCGATGAGTCGTTGGCGGTTGGGCAGCGGATAACCCGCGGGCAGCCAGTCGCGTTGACGCTCCTGATCGGAGACGATCATCAAAATGTTTGGTGCGTTCATATATGTACGGTACCACGGGGATTAGCCCATGTCGGCGGTGGAATTCTGGGTCGTTCACTCCAGCGCGCTGCCGAGCGCCCGCAGCTCCTCGAGGCGACGTTCGGTCGTTGCGGGCGAGATTTCCGTCGGTGTGTACGTCACCGACGTGATCGTGCCGCTGTACGGGAATGCCCCGTGTCGGGTGTAGAGATCCCACGACACCGGCGATCGACGATCAAGTCCGATGTCGATGCCCTCGAACGGCAGGTAACTGCTGGCAAACCTCGGCACGTTGTCGCGACGGAACACCTCGGCACCATCAACGTCAACGCCGATATTCCATGTGCCGTCGTCGGTTAATGCGACATGGACGGTGATGGTGGTCTCGTCGTGCCCAGTGAAGGGGGCGAGACCCACGCGCTCGGGCTGGCCGTAGAGATTCAACTCGAAGCCCACATGGCCGTCTTCGATCCACAGCACGTAGCCACTCTCCTGCCCGCCGTGTGCCACGAGGATTCCCTGATCCTCACGACGGTGGACTAGTGCAACATCAATATCGAATGCGGCTTGGGCGATGAGCCGGCTGGAGCGGAACCGTTCGATGGTGGGGGTGCCGGGCCGAATCACGCATGGTTCGGTGTCGGGCATCGCATAGTCGGGTACGTACAACTTGGAGATGCCCGTGCCATCTTCCAGCGGGAACACGGCGTTTGCCCAGGCCGCCTGTTCCCAGGCGTCGCGCAATTCCACGACTTTGTCGGGGTGCTGGTCGGCAAGGTCATCAATTTCATTGATGTCGTCCACGCTGTTGAACAACTGCCACCGGTCATCGCTGAAGGCGGTGCGCGGTTCATGGAAGGTCACGGCATGCCATTCACCGCGGTGATACGCGCGGTGACCGATGCACTCGTAGTACTGGTCGCCGTGCAGCTGTTCGGCGTCGGGGTCGTCGAGTAGCGGGACGAACGACACGCCGTCGAGTGGGTCGGCGGCAACACCGTTGCGATGGGTGGGAATGTCGACGCCGGCGAGCTCTGCCAGGGTCGGCAACATGTCACTGATGTGGGTGTACTGATGGCGGATCGCCCCAGCATCGCTGAGTCGGCGTGGCCATGAGAACACCATCGGTGCGCTGTGCCCGCCGCGGAATGTGGAGATCTTGTACAGCCGGAACGGTGTGTTGCATGCCATTGCCCATCCGCGCGGGTAATGCGGCCAGTTCGTTGGGCCACCGATCTCGTCGAAGCGTTCGAGTGCCTCGGTGATGTCGGTGGTCTGGCCGGCAACGCGGCCACCGTCGCGGTAGTACGCCATCGAACCGCTGTTGCGGCCTTCACGTGACGCCCCGTTGTCGCTCGTCACGATGATGATGGTGTTCTCCAGCTGGCCGATCGCAGCCAACTCGTCGCGAATCGCGCCGAGACTGTCGTCGATGCTGGTCATCATCGCCGCGTAGCACTCCATGTAGCGGGCAAACACCATCTTCTCGTCGTCGCTGAGATCGTCCCAGGCCTGCACATCCTCACCGGGTTCGGAGTTGCGCGGCGGCAAGGTGGTGCCGTCGGGCACGATGCCCGCGGCGATTTGGCGTTGCAGACGTTGTTCACGGATCGCGTCCCAACCGGCGGCGTAACGATCGCGGTGTGCCTCGATATCGGCTCGTTTGGCATGTAGTGGCGCGTGCACGGCACCGTGGGCGTAGTACATGAAGAACGGCTTGTTGGGGTTTGCCGTCTTTACCTCACGGATCATCTGCACCGCTCGGTTGGTGAGGTCGTCGGTGAGGTAGTAGTCGTCGGGGTACTGGTCGGTGGTGATGACCGCGTTGCCCTCGTACATGCGGTGTGGGTGATGGAAGTTCGTGAGGGCCTCGAGGAATCCGTAGTACTGCTCAAATCCCCGTTGCATCGGCCATGAGTGTTTGTCGCCGGCTTCAGACAGATCGGCGTTCTTGCACAGGTGCCATTTGCCGAGTGCCATCGTGGCGTAGCCGGCGTCACGGAACATCTCGGCCATCGATGGTTGGTTGCGGGGCAGTTCACCGGTGTATCCAGGGAATCCGGCATCGATATGGGCCACCTGTCCCATGCCGGCAGCGTGCGGGTTCAGACCAGTCATGAGCGACGCTCGGCTTGGCGAGCACAACGGCGCCACATGAAAGTTGGTGAGGCGAAGACCCTCAGCTGCGGTGGCATCGATGTGCGGTGTTGGGATCTCAGATCCGAAACACCCCATGTCGGAGTACCCCATGTCGTCCACCAGCATCAACACGATGTTGGGGGCGCCCTCTGGTGCGGTGGGTCGTGGCGGCCACCAGGGCTGTGAGGTGGCGAATACCCGCCCAACGGTGCCCTCAAACCCCTCGTAGCGGTCGGTTCGCTGTGTCTGGTCGTCGCCCATCATGCCCCCTTGGCCGTCGCTGCCTGTGCTGCCAGCATAATTGACGCAGTGGTCAATTAAATGATGGGATGTGGGCACAGGGCCACGTGTTGTGGCCCGTCGACCGACGGGGTGGAGCATGGAAATTACGGGCAATCGATTAGCGGGACGTGTCGCAGCTATCACTGCAGGCACGCGCAGCATCGGCCGGGCGATCGCGGAGGCATTCCTCGCTGAAGGAGCCAGCGTGGTCGTGAACGGTCGCTCGGCTGACAAGGGCGACGCAATGCTGGCCGAAGTTGATGCCGGTGACCGTCTTGCGTTCTTTGCCGGCAGTGCGGCCGACCA
>RFST01000199.1 GCA_009923855.1 Actinomycetota bacterium | reverse complement strand
GATAGCCGTCGATGTACTTGGGGTCCTCTTCCAGGCAGTAGCGCAGCGGGGTATCACGGCCCATCACAAGTGGCGGCATCGCCTTCGCAACTCGGTCGCCAAGGCCGTAGGGATGGCCGAGCACCCGCGCAGCATCACGCACGGCGTTGCGCGCCTTGATCGTGCCAAAGGTGATGATCTGTGCCACATGGTCTCGGCCGTATTTCTCTGCGGCATAGCGGATCATCTCGTCGCGGTAGCGCGAGTCGAAGTCCATATCGATATCGGGCATCGAGATGCGAGACGGGTTCAAGAACCGCTCGAAGAGCAGGTCATAGCGGATCGGGTCGAGATCGGTGATCCACAAGCAGTACGCAACGGCGCATCCAGCGGCAGAGCCACGGCCCGGACCGACTCGGATACCGGCATCGCGGGCATGGCGGATGAGGTCCCAGACGATCAAGAAGTACGAGGAGAACCCCATTGAGGCAATGACCTCAAGCTCATATGACACTCGCTCAACGACATCGGGGGCCAAGTCATTGCCCCATCGGCGACGTGCACCCTCCCACGTGAGGTGTTCCAAGTATGCGCGGTCGTCGGCGAATCCCTCCGGCAGAGGGAAATCGGGCAGCACTGCTTCACCGAATGTGATGTCGACATTGGCGCGCTCGGCGATCCACAGCGTGTTGTCGCACGCCTCGGGTATCTCGCGGAACAGATACCGCATCTCCTGCGCGGTCTTCAGGTAGTGCTGGTCGCCGTCGAACTTGAAACGATCCGGGTCGCTCAGCATCGACCCGGTCTGCACGCACAGCAACGCGTCGTGGGCGACATGGTCGTCTTGGTGCGTGTAGTGCGAGTCGTTGGTCGCCAACAGCGGCGCCCCGATACGGCGAGCGATCTCGAGCAGCTGCGGATTCGTGCGCTTCTGATCGGGAATGCCGTGATCTTGGATCTCGACGAAGAGATTGTCGCGACCAAAGATGTCTTGCAATCGAGCGGCTTTGGCGGTTGCGCCCTCCACATCGTCACGCAGCAATGATTGCAGCACGTGCCCGCCGAGGCAGCCGGTGGTGGCGATGAGGCCATCGGAATAGCGCTCGAGAAGTTCCCAGTCGATTCGTGGCTTGTAGTAGTACCCCTCGAGGAACGCGAGGCTCGATAGTTGAATCAGGTTGCGGTACCCGGTCTGATTCTCTGCGAGCAGGGTGAGGTGGTAGTAGATCTTGTGGCCGCCCTCGGTTTCGCCTCCGGAGTCGTCCATGCGCCCGCGGCGGGTCGGTCGCTCGCTGCGGTGTTCATGCGCCATGTAGGCCTCGGTGCCGAGGATTGGTTTGATTCCTCGGGCCCGGCACTCCTTGTAGAACTCGAGCGTGCCGTACATGTTTCCGTGATCGGTGATCCCGATCGCTGGTTGGCCATCGGCATGGGCGCGCTCCACCAACTCGTCGAGCCGTGCAGCACCATCGAGCATCGAGAACTCAGTGTGGACATGCAGGTGGGTGAACGAATCAGGCATCGGTGGAATTGTCGAGAGTTGGTGCCACCGACCGCCGGGAAACCGGTCGAATCACAGCGGCGTGATTCGTTGAATGTACCAGACCCCTCACGACGACGGATCGGGGTCAGAGATAGGTGCCCGGTCGTTCCCCGGGGGTCTCGCGCGACGGGAGTTGCCGCATCTGTTCAATTTGCTGTCGGGCAGCGACCTGCTGGGCGAACAGGGTGGCTTGGATGCCGTGGAACAGGCCTTCGAGCCATCCAACAAGTTGTGCTTGGGCAACCCGTAGCTCGGCATCGGAAGGAACCGCATCGTCGCTGAAGGGCAGCGCCAGGCTGTGGAGTTCGTGCTGCAGTTCGGGCGACAGCGCATCGGCGAGTTCCACCACCGACCGCTCGTACACCTCAACAAGGCGCTCACGACTCGCGTCGTCGAGTGGGGCCTGACGCACCTCCTCGAGTAGTTGTTTCACCATCGAACCGATGCGCAGGACCTTCGCCGGTTCGACGACGGCTGGTTGAGCACCCGCGGAGTCTTGCGACAGCAACTCGGGGTGCTCGACATCGCTCCCACCGATCACTGCGCCGGCTCCTGTGGTGACATCAGGGGGGGTCATCTCGTTCATTGCCTGCTCCTTCGTCTATGGATCGCGGGATGTGGTCTCACCGACGACCGCGGGCCCCCACCAGTGGCACCAACATCTCGTCGGAGGTCAGCGAGCCATGGCGGCAGATCAGGTCAAACGGCCCGCTGTCGTCGGGATCGTCGTATGACACAGGGCTGTGTGCGGCGACCACTACATCGCCGAGCCGTGCCGCCACCGCATCGATCATCGTTGGCCCAAACCAGCCGTCGGCAATGACGTCGGCCCTCGAGCGCACCCAACCAGTGGCAGCGAATTCTTCGCAGGCCGCGGCGAGGAGTTCGTCCTCGGCACCTGGTCGCGCATGGAACCACCTCATCCGACCCTCCCCCGACTGCTCGGCTGTCAACGACAACAGGTCACCGCTCGGGTGAACGATCGCATCACCCACGTCCACCTGGCCGTGATCGGCGGTCACCACCAGAGCACAGTCGCTGTCGAGCACATCGAGTAGATCACCGACCAGCCGATCGGCGGTGCGCAGTTCGGCGTCGTAGTAGTCCCCGAAACCTCGTTCATGGGCAACTTTGTCGACGCCGGCGTAGTACGCGTGCACCGTTCGGTGACCGGACGCGATGAGTTCGGCAACGATCACCGGCATCGATGACAACGCCCGATAGCCGTGGGGGTCACCACCGCGCAGGTGCGCCTCGGAGAATGCGCTGCCGATCAGTTCGTTCGCCGTGACATACGGGATTCGTTCGCCCAGGAACGGCGGCACACTTTGGACTTCGGCCGGCAGCATGCGTCGACGCCGATCACCGGTGTCGTCCCCCCACCAGCGCAACATGTTGGTGACCTCGCCACCGAGAAGCGTTCGATATCCGACCACGCCATGCTCGCCCGGGGTGCAGCCAGTGGCGATGCTCGTCAATGCGGTAGCAGTTGTGCTCGGTGCAACCGATGTGATTGCGGCGCCCTGCAGCGACGACAGCTCTGGCGTCAGGTCGCGCCTCTGCTGGAGTTGATTCCAGCCCAGGCCGTCGAGCACCAACAGCACGACCGCGCGTGCATCGTTCACCGCCGACGGCATCGCAGCCATCTCGCGATGCCGT
>RFST01000198.1 GCA_009923855.1 Actinomycetota bacterium | reverse complement strand
TGACGCATACCGGTGCCAGGGCAGCGGTACAGCACCAGCGTCTAGTCGACCCCTAGCGTTCCGATTATTCGTCCGTCGACGATTTCGACTCGGTGGGTGCGCAGGCTCTGACGGGCGGGGCCGCGCACCACATCGCCGGTGCGGAGATCGAAACAGGCATTGTGTTTCGGACATTCGATACTGCACCCGCTCACGGCCCCATCATCGAGTGCCACATCGGCATGGGTGCATATCGCCGACACCAATGCAACGCCGTCGGTGTGACGCACCAGCAGCAACGGCCCCGATGCCGAGTCCACGCGTCGTCGGTCCCCAATCGACATCGCCGCGAGCGGCCCCAGATCCACCGTTCCGTCGGGTCGGCGCCGCAGGTCATCGCGTCCCTGCTCCACCGGTGCACGTCGCCCCGGCGTGTTCGGCACATCGCGAGGTGCCTCGTAGGTTGGGTCGCGGCGCTGACGCCACATCGTGGTGATGATCTCGCGATACGCAGCCCACGTCGATGGACTCGCGGGTGGTAACTGCTCAGCGATCTCATCGTGTAGCGCAGGCAGGGCGTGGTAGGGCACGCTGGGGAACATGTGATGCTCGAGATGGTGGTTCATGTTCAGGTACAAGAACCTGAACACCGGGTTCATGTGCACCGTGCGCGTATTGAGACGGTGATCGAGCACGTCTTCACGCAGACCAGCATGCTGGGTGAGACCGAAGAATACGAATAGCCAGCCGCCATAGATCGTCGGGCCCCCGATGAACAGGGCCGGCACGATGCTGCCAGCAAGCACACACCACACGACAACACCGCCCACGATGCCAACAAACACCCGCGCTTCGGTGATCACGCGGCGGTGATCAGTAGCCGGCACAAGATCGAGGGCGTCGGTGTCGAGTCGCCCTGCGGCATGTCGGATCTGTCGCCACAGCATGTCAACACCACCGCGCAGATTCGTGAGAGCTATGGCCGTGCGGACGAGGCTCGGGGGACGCTGGAAAGCAATCTCGGCGTCACGGCCAACGATGATCGTGTCGGTGTGATGACGATGATGCGACCATCGCCACAGGGTTGGCCCACGCCACAGCATGAACGACGCAATGTTGTACACCACATCGTTGGCACGCCGGGATGCGAATGCCGTGCCGTGACCGCACTCATGCCACCGCGCATCGGCGGCACCGCCATAGAGCGCCCCATACAACGCAAACGCAGGAATCGCCTGCCACCAGATCACGCCGTCGGTGCCAAGCGACCACCATGCCAGCCACGCTGAGCCCAGCAACAGCGCCACCCACAGGGCCGTATCAACAGCGGCGCGTACGTTGCTACGACGTTGCAGAGCGCGCAGTCGTACAGGGTCGATCGTGGGCAAGAACCAGTCGGCATCAACCAAACCAGCCGCATGTGCCGCGGCCGTGTCGGGCCCGGCGAGTGAATAGTTGCGCACCGTCATCGATGTCATCCCCCACTGACATGATCCCACACGACGGGTGAGCGGGCGTCGTTGACCGTAGCCTCGCCGCCATGCTGATCGGAGTTGACGTGGGCGGAACCAACATCCGCGTCCTCAGCGTGGACGACGACGACCATGCGCGAGTGACGATGCGATCATCAGCTCCGACACCCGATGATGCTGATGAACTCGCGGCCCGCATCGTGGCGCTCGTCGGTGATCATCTCGCCGCCGACACGGTGGAGGCCCCGGTCGGCGTTGCCGTGGCGGGTCTGGCCCACCGATCTGGCACCGTGCACTACTCGCCCAACATCCGTTGCCTGGTGCACTACCCCCTCGCGTCAACGGTGGCTGCCGGCCTGGGGCATCGCGTGGTGATGGGCAACGACGCCAATGCTGCATGCTGGGCGGAATACCGCATCGGTGCGGGGCGTGGCGTCGACGACCTGCTGCTGGTCACCTTGGGCACCGGTATCGGCACCGGGATGATCATCGGTGGGCGCCTCGTCGAGGGCGCACATGGTTTTGCCGGTGAGAGCGGCCACATGGTCATCGACCAGCATGCTCGCGCACATCACACCGGCCAACACGGCCCGTGGGAGATGACCGCGTCGGGTACTGCGTTGATGAGCCGAGCTCGGTCCGCGGTGGAGTCCGGGCAACTGCAACTGCACTCCGACCTGTCGCCGACGGCCTTTGCCGCCGCGTTGGCCAATGGTGACGCCGCAGCTCTCGCCATCGTCGATGAAGTGGCGGCACAGGTCGCTCTCGGTTGCGCAAACCTCATCATGGTGCTCGATCCTGCGCGCATCGTGATCGGTGGTGGGCTCTCCTCACTCGGCGAAACGCTCCGCGCCGCCATCGATCGACATATCGCCTCGGTGGTTCTCGGCGCTCAGTACCGGCCAGCGGTCGAGGTGGTGCTCGCCACCCTTGGTGACGATGCCGGCGCAGTGGGCGCGGCGCTATGGGCCCGCGATGCTCAGGAGAAGTTCTCGAAGTAGCGACTGGGCGTCGGCCCGCGCTGACCCTGATATTTAGAACCGGTCGCCCCACTGCCGTACGGACGCTCCGCAGGTGTTGTCATTTGCATGAAGCTCACCTGCCCGATCTTCATTCCGGGATACAGCGTGATCGGCAACGAGGCCACATTGGCCAACTCGAGGGTGATGTGCCCGTCGAACCCAGCATCGATGAACCCTGCTGTTGAGTGAATCAACAGACCGAGGCGACCCAGGCTCGATTTGCCTTCGACCCGTCCCACCAGATCGTCGGGCACTCCTACCCGTTCGAGAGTGGACCCAAGGACGAACTCCCCCGGGTGCAACATGAACGCCTCAGATCCATGGGCGGGGATCTCCACCAATTCGGTCAACCCGGTCATGTCGCGGCGCACGTCGATCACACCGGCGGTGTGGTTCCGAAAGACACGGAACAGATGCGAGATGCGGACATCGATCGACGATGGCTGCACAAGGGCGTCGTCGTAGGGGTCGATCACGATGCGACCGGCGGCGATCTGGTCGCGAATGCTGCGGTCGGACAGGATCACGCGTCGCACCCTAGTGGCCGGCTGGCACTTCGTTCGCGTCGTCGCTCACAGATGGCGACAGGCGCCGCAGCCGACCAAACTCAAGAGATGGTGTGGATGTCGTTGGGCCACTCGTCGCGTGATCCTGTCCGACCGCAGCATTCGCGACCAGATCGCCGCCGGTCGCATCGTGATCGACCCCTACGACGA
>RFST01000197.1 GCA_009923855.1 Actinomycetota bacterium | reverse complement strand
GGGGTGGCCGGCGTGAATGGCGGAGTTGTGCGTCAGCAGCACGTAGCCGATCGCCCCGCCGAGTCGGCGCAGATCGGTGACATCGAAGTGACGCTCGATGGTGGGCAGCACCAGTTCTGAGTGTACGGCCTCGGTCGGATCGTCAGCGAGCATGGTGTCGAGATGCGGGTACTGCATGGTTTGGCGCAAGTGCGCGGGCAGTTCGCGGTTGACCTCCCATGCCGCCTCCCATATGGCTGCGGGATACTGATTTCGATGAGGACCTACGTAGTCCCAGGAGATGAACAGTCCGTCAGGGGAAAGCCGGTCGGCGACCTGGCGGAACACGTGGTCGATGTGCGCGATGTGATGTCCGGCGGCATGGTTGACCACGAGGTCGAATGGGCCGTCGGGTAGGGGCATCGAATTCACGTCCATTTCGACGTACTGCGCGGGCAGTCCGATGTCACCGGCTGCCGCACGGGCCTGAGCGAGGAGATCACCTGAGATGTCGATGCCGACCACCTCATCGATCACCCCGGCCCGCTGTAGTTCTCGCTCCACCCAGCCGTTGCCGCAGTTCAGCATGAGGACGCGGCTGAAATGCAGACCGCGTGTAGCGAGTGATGCGTACCACGACACGGCGCCGTCACCGGTGGTGCGGTGGTCGAGATGGCGTCGGACCGTCTCAAAGTCATTCCAGTACTGACCCGTGTAATACCGGTGGCCGTCGGCGGGAACGCTCATGCGGCCACCGCTGGCGTTGAACTCTGGGGCCGCCGGATCATGGTGGCCAGCATGCCCGCTGCGATGGCGACTCCACCACCGGCGGAGAATGCCCAGCCGTAGTCGCCGACCCCGTCGCGGATTGCTCCTGCGCCCCAGGCAGCGGCCGCGGCCCCCACCTGGTGGGCGGCGAACACCCAGCCGTAGACCACGCCGGCGTTGTGGCGACCAAAGGTCTCGGCACACAACATGATCGTCGGCGGCACGGTGGCGATGTAGTCGAGCCCGAACAACACGGCGAATACCGCAATCGATGCATCGTCATGGATCACCGGCAGAAAGAACAGGCTGACCCCACGGAACGAGTAGTACGCAAACAGCAGGCGACGCGGATCGATGCGGTCGGTGAGCCACCCCGACACCAACGTGCCGACGAAGTTGAACGCACCCATCACCGCCAACCAGTTGGCTGCGGTGACCTCATTGAAGCCATGGTCGGTCGCATGGGCGATGAAGTGCTGTCCGACGAGGCCGTTACTCGTTCCGCCACACACCATGAACGTTGCCGCGAGTAACCAGAACTCGGGTCGGCGCACGGCGCGACGCATAATGCCCTGATCAGGGCCTTTGATCGGTTCGGGCCGTCCCCCGAGTGGGGCCGTCCCCACATCTGATGGCGCATCGCGCAGAAACCACCACACCGGCAGCGCGCAGACAGCGAGCAGGACCGCTCCCACATCAAGCGACCGTCGCCAACCACCGCTCGCGGCAAGTGAGGTGAAGATCGGAAAGAACAGCAGCAGACCCGCGCTGACCGCGGCGCCGAAGAGGCCAGTCACCAGCCCGCGCCGCTCGACAAACCATCGGTTGGCCACGCTGGCTCCCAGCACGCTCGCCACCAGCCCGCCCGCAGCACCCGACGCAAGACCGAACCAGAGATACAGCGCCCACAGGGACTCCACCCGGGCACTGGCGGCAAATGAGATGGCCGATGCGACCAGAGCGAAGGTGGTCACGGCGCGTAGACCGAATCGCGCGTTCAGTGCTGCGGCGACCGGCCCCGAGAAGCCGTAGACGAACAGCCCGATCGACGCCGCGATCGACAGCGACGCGGTACTCCATTGTGTGGAGCGTTCCATGTCCACCAACAACGCGCCGGGGGCCGCTCGGCCGCCGGCTGTGACGAGGACGGCCAGTACCGACACGGCGACGACGACCCAGCCGTAGAACACGCCGCGCGGCGCAAAGCGCGGTGGGCGCGCCGTGGTCGTCGCGCTCGGGTCCGACATCGCGCCGAGCGTAGTGGTCGCTCGCCTGGCACCGTCCGATCCCCCTGCGCCGGAAGTGGAGTGGGAGAGTGATGCAATGGCAGACAACGCAGTAGACGAGGACAATCGGGTCGCCGTCGTTACCGGTGGGGCGGGTGGCATCGGTCGCGCCGCCGTGGAGCGGTGGCTGGCGCTCGGCTGGTCGGTCGTTGCCGCGGATCTCAACGCTGAACGCGGAGCGGAACTCCTTGCCGAGGTGGACGGCGGTGGACGGCTGCTGTTCGTACCCGTCGACGTGTCCATTGAGGAGGACATGGCCGGGTTAATCGACACGGCCGTCGACCGGTTCGGTCGCCTCGACGCGATGTTCAACAATGCCGGCATCGGCGGAGCCTTCGGCCCGATCACCGAGCAGACGGTTGCGGACTGGGACGCGACATTCGCGGTGAACCTGCGCTCGGTGTTCCTCGGCACCAAGCACGCGGCACGGGCGATGATCGCTGGTGGCCGGCCCGGCGCCATCGTCAATACCGCTTCCGTGGCGGCGCTCACCGGCGGCGGTGGGCCCCAGGCTTATTCGGCAACGAAGGCCGGTGTGGTCAGCCTCACCAAGTCGACCGCGGTCGAACTGGCGGAGCATCACGTCCGGGTGAACGCCGTCTGCCCGGGTGCGGTGTACACCGAGTTGTTGCATCGTGGCGACCCTGAACACACCGATTCATGGCGTCGTGAGATTCAGCCGTGGCCCGATCGCGGTGATGCGGCCGCCATTGCCGACGTGGCGATCTGGCTGGCGTCCGATGAGGCCCGGTTCGTGACCGGTACCAGCGTCGTGGCCGACGGGGGGTTGCTCGCAGCCACCCCCCGGTTGATGGATCACGACCTGTCGCATATGCGGTCGATGTCGGGCATTGCGTGGGGCACCACCGGACGGCGTGCCGAGGTGCGCCGGCTGGCCCCTACACCAGAGAGCTGACCGGGTGTGGGCTGGGGTGCGCTGGCCCGACTCGTAGTGAACATCTGGGCGCTGACAGCATTCGCCCATGGACGCTCGTGAACTGATGAACCGCACCTGCCCCGCCACGGGCGATGTAGGTGCTGCCTTCTACTTCCATCCCGACACCGTCGGCTACGGCAAGGAGAACCTCGGCCTTGACGGTTTCCGCTTCTACGTGCTCGGTCGTGGCGGCGTATTGGGCGATGTTGACTCTGCTGTAGTGCACTCCGCATTCGGATATTTCAATCCCGGTCTGGTTGCCAAAATGTGGTCC
>RFST01000196.1 GCA_009923855.1 Actinomycetota bacterium | reverse complement strand
GATGCGCCATATGTGAACTCCTCGAACGGTTCGTTGAGTCTGGATGACATGACGTCGGTGCGTGACGGCATTGCGACGATGAACTCGTGGCTGAGCGCGAACGGCGCCGGCGAAGCAACCGTGAACTACAAGTTGCGTGACTGGCTATTCAGCCGTCAGCGCTACTGGGGCGAGCCGTTCCCCATCGTGTACGACACCGATGGCAACCCGCACACCCTTCCCGATGAGATGCTGCCGGTCACCCTCCCGGAAACCGACTCGTTCTCGCCACGCACCTTCGACCCCGACGACGAGTTCTCCGAGCCGGAAAGCCCACTCGATCGCCTCAGCGAGTGGGTCGAGGTCACCCTGGATCTCGGCGATGGCCCCCGGACGTATCGGCGCGATACCAACGTGATGCCCCAATGGGCCGGGTCGTGTTGGTACGAGTTGCGCTACCTCGACCCGACCAACACCGACGCCTTTGTCGATCCAGCGGTCGAGAACTACTGGATGGGCCCCCGCGCCGACATCCGCCCCGATCATCCCGGCGGTGTCGATCTTTATGTCGGCGGCGTGGAGCACGCCGTGTTGCACCTGTTGTACTCGCGTTTCTGGCACAAGGTGCTGTTCGACCTCGGCCATGTGTCGTCGCGTGAGCCCTATGCGCGGCTGTTCAATCAGGGCTACATCTTGGCGAACGCCTTCACCGATGAACGCGGCATCTACGTCGATGCCACCGAGGTCGTCGAGCACGACGACGGCAGCTTCACCCACAACGGCGCCCCGGTGACCCGCGAGTGGGGAAAGATGGGCAAGAGCCTGCGCAATGCCGTGTCGCCCGACGAGATGTACGACGCCTACGGCGCGGACACGCTGCGGCTGTACGAGATGGCAATGGGCCCCCTCGATGCGAGCCGACCGTGGGAAACACGCGATGTGGTTGGCATGTTCCGCTTCCTGCAGCGGCTCTGGCGCACAATGGTCGACGAGGACACCGGCGAACTCACCGTGGATGACAGCGCGCCCGACGATGAGACCGCCCGACTTCTGCACCGCACGATCGACGTGGTGGGCACCGAGATGGCTGCTCTGCGGTTCAACACCGCCATCGCAAAACTCGTCGAATTGGTGAACCATGTGACCAAGTCACGCCAGGCGAGCGGGCGGACACCGCGCACCGTGGCCGAGACCATGGTGCTGATGGCAGCACCACTGGTTCCTCATCTCGCCGAAGAACTGTGGCGTCGCCTCGGCCATGACACCTCGGTGGCCTACTGCGACTTCCCCACCGCCGACCCGGCACTGCTGGTCGACGACGAGGTGGAGATGCCAGTGCAGGTGAACGGCAAAGTGCGGGCCAGAGTGATGGTGCCCGCCGACGCCAATGACGAGACGATCCGCGCGATCGTCTTCGCCGACGACGGGGTGCAGCGCGCCATCGACGGCGCCGACCCGACGGACCTCCGCAAGGTGATCGTGGTGCCGGGTCGCATGGTGAACCTGGTGCTGTGAACCGGTGCGGGTCGGCGATGTCGCACCAAGTACCGTCGCGGCCATGACCGCCCGCCGTTTTCTCATCACCGGTGCCTCCAAGGGCATCGGCCTCGCCACTGCACGCCACCTCGCCGAACGCGGTGATACACCGGTCGGGCTTGCGCGCACCACACCCGAGGACTTCCCCGGTGAATTCATCTCGGTGGACCTTGCCGACCGCGACGCGACCGCAGCAGCCATCGATGCTGCGCTCGCCGGCGGCCCCCTCGACGGCGTGCTGAACAACGTGGGCATCGTGCGACCACAGATGGTCGGCGAGATCGACATCGCTGACTTCGAGGCAGTGTTCGACGTCACCGTGCGCTCCACCATCCAGACCGTGCAGGCGCTCATGCCCGGCATGATCGAGCGCGGATGGGGCCGCATCGTGAACATCTCCAGCGTGGTCGCACTCGGTGGAGTGCCAGGGCGTAGTTCATACGGTGCAGCGAAAGCAACGATGGAGCATCTGACGCGCATCTGGGGCGCCGAACTCGCACCCCATGGCATCACCGTGAACGATGTGGCCCCGGGCCCCGTGGCCACCGACCTGTTCCGCGAAGGCAACCCCGTGGGCTCACCCGGCGAGGCCCGCTACTTGTCGATGGTGCCGATGGGCACTCTCGGCACCGTGGACGACATCGCTGCAGCAGTGTGCTTCTTCATGTCTGATGCTGCGGGGTGGATCACCGGGCAGACGCTGCGCGTGGATGGTGGTGCATCGATTGGCCGCGCCGCCAACTGATCACACGCTGCCCGATCTCAGTTCGGGAACACGGCGATCTCGCTGGCTTTCACCGACGCCCACACCTCATCACCGGTGCCGACGTCGAGCGCGGCCAGACCGCCCTCGGTGACTTCCACGACGAGAGGCAGCGGTGCTCCGACGCGCACCCTCACGCGATCGGCCGAGCGTTCGATCGCCTCCACCCGTGTGGACCACACATTGCGGGGGCTGCCCTCGGGCCGCGACCGATGCAGTGACACCGAACGAGGACGCACCACTGCCACCACATCACCGTCGGCCACCGTGTGCGCACCAACCGTCAGCGGGTAACCACCGATCAGCAACTGGTCGCCTGTCAGTACGCCCGACAGCGGGTTCAATCCGAGAATCTCGGCCACATATGCCGACCGCGGTGTGTCCACGAGTTCTCTCGGTGAACCCACCTGCACAACCGCCCCGTCATCGATCACCATGATCTGATCGGCGAGGGTCAACGCATCGATGGGGTCGTGGGTGACGATCACGCGGGTCGGAAGGCCGTCAGCGGCCAGGAGGCGACGCATCGCCGGTCGTGTCGCCGCGTCGAGTGCCGCGAGCGGCTCGTCGAGCAGCAGCACCTCAGGGTCGGCCGCGAGGGCCCGCGCAAGAGCGACCCGTTGTGCTTCGCCGCCGGACAGATCGGTGACCCGTCGCGAAATCAGATGCACCGCGCCGACCCGGGCCAACACATCGGCCGCTCGTTGGTTTGCTGCTGTTGTCCCAACGCCGCGAGAACGCGGACCGAATGCCACGTTGTCACGCACATTGAGATGGTTGATCAACGCGTGCTCCTGGAACATCATCGCGACCCGCCGATGCTGCGGCGGAACGAACACCCCCGCACCTGGGTCATCCCACACGCCATCGGCCCCGACGAGACGGCCTTCATCGAGTGGTTGAAGGCCGGCGAGGCAACGCAACACCGTGGTCTTGCCAGCGCCATTCGGGCCGATAATGGCCACGGTGGTGCCGCTTGCAATGTCGATCGGCGCATCGATGCGACGGTCGCCGA
>RFST01000195.1 GCA_009923855.1 Actinomycetota bacterium | reverse complement strand
CCGGCCACGTCGATCATCAGATCAGAATCGTCGTGGGCCACCACCTCGACCGCACCGTCGTCACCGAGTCGAACAAAGGCCAGATTCGCCATGATCTGACCGGGGTGATCCAGGTTCACATTCGATACCTGTGGGGCGTCGAGGCCACTGGGGAAAACCGACACGAAGTTGCCGCCTGCGCGTGCCGCTGCCGTCACCACAAGGGCAGCCGCGGTGGCGTCAGCGGGCACACCGGCACGACCTGCAACCTGCACCCGGATGCCCCTTGGGCGTCGTTGCGAGGACGATAGAACGTCGAGATCGCTGTACAGGTTGGCACCCCCTGATGGGCGGCGGGTATCGGCGAGTCGTACCTGCGACCCCAACGCAACGAACCGACTGGCCCCGGCCGGAACCGGCCCTGCAGCCGCCAGTCGAGACGCCCCCCACGGTGACACCACAACGGCGGGAATCATCGCCGCGGCGGTTGCGGTGGCTGCTCCCACGAGGAACCGTCGACGATCGACACCGAGATCGGAAACTAGTTGTGACGAGCAGAACTCAGCATCGTGATCGCCACGGGGGGTGAACAACACGGTGCGATCCTAGGAGACCACGTGGTGTGCGACCCACTGCCCAAACGGGCATTCACCCATTGTTCAGACGATGACGACGCACCTCATAGGTGGCCAAGGCCGCTGCTGCTGACACGTTCAGCGACGACACCCGACCACGCATCGGGATCGACACCACCATGTCGCAGCGCTCGGCCACCAGACGCGACAGCCCGGCACCCTCGGCCCCCAACACCAGACACACCGCATCGTCGGCAAGGCGGTCAAGATCGAACAGGGTGTGATCCGATGCGTCATCGAGACCCACCACCCAGATGCCTTGTTCGCGCATCCGCGCCAACGCAGCCGGCAAACCCGGCACCACAGCGATGGGCAGATACTCCACCGCACCAGCGGCTGCTTTGGCCACCGTGGGGGTGACGTGCACAGCTCGATGCCGGGGCACGATCACGCCGTCAACGCCGGCACCCTCGCAACTGCGCAGGATCGCACCGAAGTTGCCGGGATCGGTGACCTGATCCACCGCGACGAGGAACGGCACATGGCCCGGCCGACGTCGGAGCAGGTGACCAAGTTCCGCCTCGGGTAGTTCGCCGGCTCGTGCGAGCACCCCCTGCGGTGCTTCAGAACGGGCTGCCGTGTCGAGACGTTTCCGCGCCACGTACTCAATCGGCACACGGTTCGCGCGAGCGAGGGCCACAATGTCAGCGACGGCATCGTCACCTTCGAGATCCGTGACGATCCAGATCTCATGCACTTTGCGCCTCTGCGCAAGCAGTAGTTCTCGCACCGCTTGACGGCCCTCAACCTGTGTGCCGCCCAGCGAACGCCGCCGCTGCGGGCGGTCGTCTCCATCGCGACGCACACCCCCGGTGCGACCTGCACCACGACTGCGAGGCGGGCCTGATCGCGATCGACCTTGCCCATTGCGACCGCCTCCACGGCGGGGTCCAGATTGACCACGTCGAGCGTTCATCGAACGATCACCGCCGACGCGATACACGCAATGCCCTCCACGCGACCGATGGCACCCAACCCCTCCGCGCGACGCCCGGTCACCGTGACCGGACCTCCAGCTGCTGCAGACAGATTCGCAGCCATCATGGCGCGGTGTGGAGCAAGACGCGGGCGTTCACAGATCACTGCTGCGCTCACATTCGACACCCGCCAACCAGCTGCACGCACGCGCGACGACACCTCAGTGAGCAACCCAATGGAGTTGGCATCGGCCCACTGTGGATCATCATCGGGGAACAGAGCGCCAAGGTCGCCGAGATCGGCTGCGGCGAGCAGCGCATCGGCCACCGCATGGGCTGGCACATCGGCATCGGAATGCCCAGCCAGCGGTCGTTCACCGTCGAAGACCACTCCGCCGAGCACCAGTCGACGACCCTCGTCGTCGCAGAACCGATGGACATCGAAACCCTGCCCCACACGCACATCCGTGATCGCTGTCACCGCATACCTCCGCCGGTAACGATGCCACGGGCCCACGCCAGATCCTCCGGGGTGGTGATCTTGCGGTACAGGGGGTCGCCCGCGACGACCACGACCCGACCACCTGCCGCTTCGACCATCGATGCATCATCGGTGGCCTCACCGTGGGCATCGGCGTCGTGCACACGACGCAGGACCGCAGCGTCGAAGGCTTGCGGTGTCTGCACCGCGACCAGCGATGAGCGCGCCGGAGTCGACACCACATCACGCACGCCATCGGTCAGGTCGGTCACCACCTTCACGGTGTCGGTCACCGCAACACCGGGTACCGCACCGTCGGCTCCACTACGCACGGCTGCAATGACCGCCGCGAACACCGCTGCATCAGCGAAGGGCCGTGCCGCATCGTGCACACACACCACGGCCACGTCATCGGGCACGGCCGCAAGTCCGGCTCGCACGCTGGCCGCGCGAGTTGCACCACCGGGAACGGCCCGTTCACGGTCGGCATCCTCGGGTCGCACAACGACCACCACACCGTCGCTCGACGCAGTTGCCGCAGCCACCGCATGGTCGATGACGCGCACCGCACCCAGCGATTCGTACTGTTTCGGGCCGCCGAACCGGGTGCCGGCGCCCGCACCGACCACGATCGTCCAGACCGCGCCGCTACCTGCCACGGCGCCCGAGGGTAGTACCGTCCGTCATGAAATGAGTTCCAACGCGCCATCCACCTCCGACATCACCGACGTCTTGGCGGAGATTGATTTCTTCGCCGATGCCACCACCGACGATCTGCGGGCTCTCGCGGCTGCCGCAACGCGCCACGACATGGTGCGCAACGACGTCCTCTTCGACGAGGGCGACGTGCCCGATGCTCTCTACGTGGTGCTGAGCGGCCGCATCGCCATCGTGAAACACTCCGAGAGCGATGACCGCGAAAGCGTCATTGCGCTCATGGAACCCGGTGACCTCTTTGGCGAGCTGGGCATGCTGGATGACCAGCCCCGATCGGCCACCGGTCGCGCCCTCGAGGCGTCGACGGTGATGACGATTCCATTCGCTCCAGTACGCGACTTGTTTGCAGCGCGCCCCGAGCTGGTGTGGAACGCTGCGCGACTTCTTGCACGGCGCCTCCGCACGATGGACGGTGTGCTGGCCGACTCGGTGTTCCTCGATGTCACCGGTCGCACCGCGAAGCGGCTCATCGAGATGTCCGAAGGAGTCGACGAGTTCGCTTTGCCGGTCACCCAAGAGGAACTCGCCGGCATGGTCGGTGCCTCCCGCGAACGGGTCAATAAAGCGATCT
>RFST01000194.1 GCA_009923855.1 Actinomycetota bacterium | reverse complement strand
CCTTGTTCTCCGCCGGCATGTTGGTGATGGTGCTCGCCGAGAACATGATCCAGTTGATCCTCGGCTGGGAAATCATGGGCCTGTGCTCGTTCATGCTCATCGGTCACTGGTGGGAAGAGCAGGCCAACTCGCGCGCAGCACTGAAGGCTTTCTTCACCGTTCGTGTGGGTGATGTGGGCCTGCTTGTCGGCACCGCGATCATTTTCTTCGGCGCGAATCAATGGGCAGTCGACAACGGGTCGAACGGATTCTCAATCCAGGCGATCTCGGGCTGGGCGCTGTCGGGTGAAGCCTCCGACAGTGTGTTGTTCTGGGGTGGCGTTGCCCTCTTCATCGCGGCGATCGGCAAGTCGGGTCAGTTCCCGCTGCACACGTGGCTGCCGGACGCAATGGCTGGCCCCACGCCGGTGTCGTCCCTGCTGCACTCATCGACCATGGTCGTGGCAGGTGTGTTCTTGGTGGCCCGCGTGTACCCGGTGTTCTTCGTCGGTTTCGATATCGGCTCGACCAACATCAACCTGATCGCCGTGATCGGTGGCATCACCGTGATCGCAGCGGCCGCATTGGCGTTCGTGCAAAGCGACATCAAGAAGGTGTTGGCCTACTCCACGGTGTCGCAGCTGGGGTACATGATGCTGGGTCTCGGTGTGGGGGCATGGCTGCCGGCGGTGTTCCACATCTTCACGCACGCGTTCTTCAAGTGCTGCTTGTTCCTGGCGGCCGGTTCGATCTCGCATTCCGGGTCGCACCATTCGTTCGACATGAAGAAAGATATGGGCGGCCTGTGGCGCAAGATGCCGATTACAGCCGGCACATGGATGATCTCGACCGCGGCGCTGTGCGGCATCCCGTTCTTCTCGGGCTTCTTCTCGAAGGACGAGATCATCGATAACGCCCACAACAACGGCTACAACCTCTTTTATTACGTGGGCCTGATCGGTGCGGCGATGACAGCGGCTTACATGACTCGGGCGACGTACCTCACGTTCTTCGGCACACCTCGAGGCGCCGCGGCCGGTGAACATCACGATGAGGCGCATGATGATGCTCACGGCGCTGCGCATGCCGATCACGACACCCACGACGATCATGGCCACGACACGCACGATGCCCACGGTCATGATGCACACGGTCACGATGGTCACGGTGCCCATGGGCCACACGAGTCGCCGTGGCGCATCACGGCACCGCTGGTGATCTTGGCGGTCCTCGCTATCGGGTCGGGATACCTCAACGCACCTGCGGTGGGCACCCATTACTTCACCGACTGGGTGGAACCGGTTGGAGCCGCGGTGGTCACCGACGAGTACGCCGACGGCGGATACGGCGGTGACGACCACAACGAATCATCAGCGCTGGGCTTCGCGGCGCCGATGGCCGAGGAGGGCTACAGCGAGGGCTGCGGGTACACCACACCCGAGGCCGGCACCATTTGCTACGCGCCGAAGTTGAACCATGCCAAGTTCACCTGGGGTAAGGCCGCACCCTCGATTCTGTTGGTCGCGTTCGGCATTCTGGCGAGTGCATGGATGTGTATGGGTGTGTTCGGCGGCCGTCGCAACCCCTTCGCCGGTCTCACCCGTAAATTCGCCCCGGCACGTTGGGGGCACACGTTCCTCGTCAACAAGTACTACCTCGACCACTTGTATGAACGGGTCATCGTTCGTGCCGTTGCTCACCCGATCGCCGCCGCGGCGTACTGGGTGAACCAGAACATTCTCGACGGTGTGGTGAACGGTGTCGGCCGCAGCGGTCGGCGCACCGGCGAGTGGGTGTATCGCAATGTCGACCAACGTGTGGTCGATGGTGCGGTGAACGCGTCAGGTCTCGTTGCCAGCGAGTCCGGCCACGCCGCACAGTCCATCCAATCCGGCCGGGTCAACCAGTACGGTGCCCTGCTGTTTGGCGCCGCCACCGTCGGTGCCATCGTCCTCATCCTCGTCAATATCTGAGCCAGCAACGCCAAGGGTCGCATCACCATGAACACCATTACCAACGACACCTGGATCCTCTCGGTCGGCACATTTCTGCCGCTCGTCGGTGTCCTGCTCATGCTCTTCATCCCCGGAAGCGAGGAGCGCACCCACAAGCAGATCGGCATCGTGACCTCGGCGGCCACACTCGCCGTCGGTGTTCTGACGCTGCTGCGCTTCGATTTCGATCAGAGTGACAAACTGCAGTTCTTCGTCGACAGCGAGTGGATCAGCGTCATCAGTTCGAACTACACGATCGGACTCGACGGCATCAGCCTGCCGCTCTACTTCTTGTCGATGGCGGTGACGTTCCTGGTGATGATCTACACCTGGGACAACATGCCCGACGCGGGCAACCCCAAGCCGTTCATCATGTTGATGCTGATCCTTCAGGTCGGTATGGCTGGATCGTTCATCGCCCAGGACCTCATCTTGTTCTTCGTGTTCTTCGAAGTGGTTTTGCTGCCGATGTACTTCATGATCGGTGTGTGGGGCGGAGAGCAGCGCCAGTACGCCTCGCTCAAGTTCTTCTTGTACACCATGTTCGGGTCGGCGCTGATGCTGGTGGCGTTCTTGGCGCTGTTCTTCCAGACCGGTGCGGCGTCGTTCTCCTTCGCTCATCTCGCCGAGGCGGGCGCACTCGTCGATCGCGATGTGCAGATCTGGATCTTTGCGGGCATGTTCATCGGTTTCGCGGTCAAGGTGCCGATGTTTCCGTTCCATACGTGGCTGCCCGATGCGCACACGCAGGCGCCAACTCAGGGGTCGGTCATCCTTGCGGCCATCTTGTTGAAACTCGGCACCTACGGCTTCGTGCGCATCGCCATCCCGATGCTGCCCCAGGGTGCCAAGGCGTGGGCACCGGTCATCGGCATCCTCGCGGTCATCGGCATTATCTATGGCGCGCTCGGTTGTCTCGCCCAGACCGACATGAAGCGCCTCATCGCGTTCAGCTCGGTGGCGCACATGGGCTTCGTGATGCTCGGCATCTCGACCCTTACCGAATTCGGCATCAACGCTGCCCTGTTCGGCATGGTGGCCCACGGTCTGATCACCGGCATGTTGTTCTTCGTCGCCGGGTCGGTGAAGCATCGCTACCACACCTTGGAGATCAAGCGGTTGTCGGGTCTGTTGATCCAGATGCCGCGACTCGGATGGATCCTCGGCTTCTCGGCGATGGCATCGCTTGGCCTGCCCGGCCTCGCCGGTTTCTGGGGTGAGTTCCCGGCGATCTTGTCGGCCTACAACCCGAACTTCGGTCTCAGCGAGGGTCTGTATCGCACGCTGATGGTCATCGCTGCGCTCGGCACCGTGTTCGCGGCGGCATACCT
>RFST01000193.1 GCA_009923855.1 Actinomycetota bacterium | reverse complement strand
ATCATCGAATCGGTCGAAGAGCGACCGCGATTTGGGTGAGTGGCGCCCAGTGCGGTCGGCCTGGTGCACCGTGGCCACGATCACCGTGGAGACCAAAGCCGCGTATGGGTTGAGTGTTGACCCGGTGGAGCGCGATGCAATCGCCGAGATGCTCGACACCTGCGGCGAATCGGGTCAGGTGGCGGTGCCGGTGGGTGATGCCAGCGATGTGCCCATCGAGACCGTTCCCACCGACACGGCAGCCCCCGACACCACCGCTCCCGATGCCGAGACGACGCCCACTCCTGATGACGATGAGCAGGCTGAGGTCGATGGGTGTGTGGATATCAACACCGCTGGGGTCGATGACCTCGACCGCATTGTGAACATCGGGCCGTCTCGGGCCGATCAGATGTTGGAGCTGCGGCCGTTCTCATCGGTGGAGGACATGATCCGCATCTCGGGCATCGGTGAGGCCAGCCTGGCCGACATCATCGAGCAGGGATTGGCGTGCGTTCGTTGAACACCGTGCGTTGAACATTGCGCGTTGAATATTGAGGTCACCCCGCCGGTGACCCATGACGACCTGCACCGGCAGCGAAACGTGCTGCGCCGTCGCGGGTCTCGCCGCTGTCGATCACCTCGCGGCCGAGACGGGTCTCGTTGGCCATTGCCTCATCGATATCGAGATCCCATTGTTCGTAGGCGGATTGGCGATCGGATCGCATGCACCGCTGCGGAAAGCCTGCGAGTTGTGTGCCGAGTTCCACGGCCACGGCCAGAGCCTCGCCAGGTGCGCACAGTCGATTGACCACGCCCATCATGCGGGCCTCCTCACCGCTAACACCACGCCCAGTGAGGATGAGATCGAGGGCATGCGATTGGCCGATCATGCGGGTGAGGCGCACCGTGCCACCGTCGACGAGGGGCACACCCCAGCGGCGACAGAACACACCGAACACGGCATCATCGGCGGCGACGCGAAGATCGCACCACATGGCCAACTCGAGACCACCCGCAACGGCGTACCCCTCGACGGCCGCAATGGTTGGTGTCGTGACCGTCATCCGAGTGGGGCCCATCGGGCCCTGGCGCGACATGTCGAGATGCACTTGAGGGCCGCGGTCATCGGCGACGCTGTGCAGGTCCGCGCCCGCGCAGAACACCCCATCGGCACCGGTGAGCACAATGGCGCGCACGGCATCATCGGCGTCGGCTGCGGCACATGCGTCGTGTAACGCGGCGGCAGTTGGTCGATCGACCGCGTTGCGGACATGAGGACGATCGATGGTGATGACCCGGACGGGTCCGTGGTCGTTGGTGCGAATGGTGGTGGTCTCGTCGGCCATAGCCCGACGCTAGGCGCTCCTGCGCCACCGAGCGGCAGACCGGTGCGTCGGCGTCAGCCGCGGTCGCGTAACACGCGGCGCAGAATTTTGCCCGACGCCGATTTCGGGATCTCGTCCACGAACTCGACCACACGAATCTGTTTGTAGGTGGCCACATGCTCGGCGACGAAGGCCTGCAGGTCAGCGGCGGCGACCTCCGCACCCGCTGCCCGCACGATGAACGCTTTGGGAAGTTCACCGGCTTCGTCATCGGGAATGCCGATCACTGCTACATCGGCCACATCGGGATGGGTGACGAGCAGCGCCTCGAGCTCTGCGGGTGGCACCTGGAACCCCTTGTATTTGATGAGTTCTTTCACCCGATCGACGATCGTCATATGGCCGTCCTCGTCGATCACTGCCACGTCGCCGGTGTGGAGCCAGCCGTCGGCATCAATGGTGGCTGCGGTGGCCTCGGGGTTGTTCAAATAGCCGCGCATCACCAACGGCCCGCGCACCCACAGCTCGCCTCGACCGCCCACGGGCTGGTCCTCACCGGTGTCAGGGTCGACGATGCGGCTCTCGGTGTTCGACACGGTCACTCCGGATGTGCCCGGTTTGAACATGCCCGGGGGAGTGGTGTGGCTCACCGGCGACAGTTCGGTCATGCCGTAGCCCTGCACCACTTCGCAGCCGATGCGCGCAGATGCCTCCTGGGCGAGTTCTGCGCCGAGTGGCGCTGCGCCAGAGAACACCTGGGTGAGTGACGACAGGTCATAGTTGTCGACGAGGGGGTGCTTGGCGAGGGCGAGCACGACCGGCGGCACAGCGAACAGCCGGGTGATGCGGTGCTCTTGGATCAACCCGAGAGCCTGTTCCAGATCGAATCGGGGCAGTGTCACCACGGTCACCCCATTGGCGAGCAGGCCGTTCATCAACACCTGCATGCCGTAGATATGGAAGAAGGGTAAGAACGCGAGCGCCAGTTCGCCGTCGGGTTCGTACACGATGGCGTGCTCGCATTGGCAGATGTTGGCCACGAGGTTGTGATGGCTGAGCATCACGCCTTTGGGCAGGCCGGTGGTGCCCGATGAGTAGGGCAGCACCACCAACTGTTCAAACACGTCAACAGGGTGCTGCTCAATGCGGTCGCCGACGAGCGTGTTGAGGGCGGTGGTGCCGTCGGCGCCGTCGATGGTGATGATCTCGGTGATGTTCGTGGTGGCGATTGCCTCGCGCGCGACATCGGCGAAGGCGCCGATGGTGACCAGCACCGAGGCGCCGGCGTCGGCCAACTGGAATGCGACCTCGCTGGCCCCATAGGTGGGGTTGATGGTGGTGACGGTGCCACCGGCCACCGCGACCGCGTGGAACACCACCGCGTACTCAGGAACATTTGGCGCCATCAGGGCGAGAACATCGCCGGGGGCGAAACCCGCTGCGCGCAACCCGCCAGCCAGACGGTGAATCTGGTCATCGAGTTCAGCAAAGGTGATCACTCGGCCGCTGGTGCCATCGATCAGCGCGGGACGGTCCGGATGGACGGCGGCGCGGCGCAGAACAAACTCGGTGATCGGCACCTCGGGGATGACGACGGGTGGCAACGGGCTGGTATGGATGATCATCGTGCGACTCCTCGATCACGGGCACCGGCGTGAGGCGCCAGCGCACGCCAGATACTACGAGGGGAGCGCCACCGCGACTGACCGAGCGCGCTGGCGGTGCGGGCCTATACGGATCGCCGCCACCATCGGTGTGAGCCGATGGGTGCGTGGGACACCGCGCTAGTCCACCGCAGTGCGGCGGCCGCATCGCTGGGAGGCGCCGGTCGAATACCGGGGTGGGGCACCGGCATCACAAGTTCAATGCTGGCGCCGTTGCGGTCGTCGATGGCGCACAGCTCGGCAGTTGCACCAGCAGCCACGGCGCTGTCGACGGCGTCGGCCCAGATGGCGGCGGTTCGTGGTGCGCCGACAGAGATTGTGACGGTCGCAACAATCGTTCCGG
>RFST01000192.1 GCA_009923855.1 Actinomycetota bacterium | reverse complement strand
GAGCAAAAACGGCGCGAGCATCGTCGTCGAGGCCGAGGCCGTCGCTGCCGACATCACCGGAAATTGTGGTGATGCGTCGGGCACACATGTCATCGAACGACTCGGGGCCGTCGGCAAACTCAGCGCGAAGCCGATCGAAGGCGTCGTTGGACAGAATTTCTCGAGCGGTGCGCCGCTGGGCATTCGTGCGTCGCCCATCACGCACGATGAGTACCAGGCTGCAGTCGGGAACACAGCGCAGGAGACGCTCGACCAATGCGGTACCAACAAAGCCGGTTGCACCGGTGATGGCGATGGTCGAGCCACCCAATCGATCGGGGATCACACGAGTGTTCTAGCAGGTTCTCTACCAGTTGGTAGAGAACCTGCTACACATCAGGGGATGACCGAGGCCACGGTGATGCGATCGGGGCGACGTACGAGCCCAACAGCGCAGCAGATCATCGCCGTAACCGCACGGCTTCTTGGCACCCGGGGAATCGAACATGTGTCACTCGATGAGATCGCCGTCGCTGCGGGCGTGCGCAAACAGACGGTGTTGTATTGGTTCGGCTCCCGCGCTGCACTGGTGGACACCGTGATCGACGTGACGATCGATGAACTCGTCGCCGAGGTCCTCGCCGCCCTAGCTGGCGGTCCAACGGACGCGCTGGCGCAGGTGGACACAATCGTTGTGACGGTGTTTGATGCGGCCGTTCGACGCCCACACCTACTCGGTGTCCTGCGAGACCTTCGGCACCTTCCGTCCGATAGATCCGATGTGGTGACGAGTCGGTTGCGTCCTCTCGTCGATGCTGCGGTGGGTGTGCTGGAACATGAGATGGGTCAGGGGCGAATTCGCCGTGGCGACCCTGCGGTCATGGTGGGGCTGTTGTATGCCTGCATCGGGGGAATTGCCGCCGACCCGGTAGCGCGTGACGTGACAACCCCGGGCGGGGGAATCGCCGGACTCCGACGCCTGCGACGTGAAGTTCGCGCCTTCGTTCGCGCAGCGGTGATGAATTCAGCCGTGGTCGGTTGATCGCTGTAGGGACCGTGCATGCCGTGCGCGGGCGTCGGCCACGAGGCGATCCAAGATCTGCACCGTGGTCACGCCGACGTCGTTCAGCATCTTTGGGTACATGGAGATCGGTGTGAAACCGGGGATCGTATTGACCTCGTTGAGCAGGACAGCGCCGTCTGCCGTCACGAACATGTCGCAGCGAGCCATCTCTCGGCAACCGAGAACACTGGTGACCTGTAGGGCGAGGTCGCGCACCTGTTGTGCGACCATCACTGGAAGATCTGCTGGCACGCTGACCGTTGCTCGGTCATCTTCGTACTTGTCGTGGTAGTCGTAGAACTCGGCCCCGACGTGAATCTCACCGGGACGTGAGACGATGGTGTCGCGCCGGCCCAGGACCGCGATCTCTATTTCGCGTCCAACCACAGCCTGTTCGATCACGATGCAGGTGTCATATGCCCCTGCACGAGCCACAGATGTGGACAATGCATTTTCGTCATCAACCTTGGATACGCCGATTGAGGATCCCATACTCGACGGTTTCACAAACAGCGGAAATCCGAGGTGCTGCGACCGTTCGCGAACCGTATCGATGCTGTCGCTGCTGGCAATGACGACAAAGGGCGTCTGGGGTATTCCGGCTCCTGCCAAGAACCGTTTCGCGACAGCCTTGTTCATGCACAGTGCCGAAGCGAGAACGCCCGCTCCCGTATAGGCAACTCCAGCCACCTCGCAGGCTCCCTGAAAGGTGCCATCCTCGCCGAGTGGTCCATGGAGGGCGGGGACCACCACTGCACCTCGCTGCGCCGCCGCCGCCAGTGAATCAATGGCAACCTCGGGTCCATTGATGGCTAGGGCGTCTCCTGTTTTTGGCCTTTGGTCAGAGGCAATGTGATGCCACACACCATCGCGTGAAATGCCAATGCCGGTGACATGGGCGCCACCTTCGATGGCGGCGTTCCAGAGATGAGCACCGCTGACGAGAGATACGTCGTGCTCCGCGGACCGGCCCCCAGCAACGATGATGAGCTCGGAACCGGCGATCCCATCAGCGCCGAAAACGCCCGATGCCATGTCAGAGCTCATCGCCGCACGGTACCTTTCACAGCCATGCGCTTTCGTGCATCCGATGTCGCTCGTGCCACCGGTGGGCGACTGATCGGCCCTGATACCGACATCGTCGGCGCATCTTTCGACACCCGTGATCTAGTCACCGGGATGCTCTTTGTGCCCGTCGTAGCCGAACGCGATGGCCATGAGTTCATCGCCGATGCGGTGTCGAGTGGTGCGGCGGCAACCCTGACCGAGCGCGGCCACGGCTATGACTCGCTGACCGCAATCGACGTCACATCGACCACCGACGCATTCGGCGCTCTCGCTCGCTGGTTGCGATCGACCGATGAACATGCCCCCCAATGCGTTGTCGGAGTGACGGGCAGTGTCGGCAAGACCACGACGAAGGACTTGGTCGCGTCTGCGTTGGCAGCCCATGGCGTGCATGCGGCGGTTGCCAGCTTGAACAACGACCTCGGTGTGCCCTCAACAATTGTCAACGCCCCGGATCGGATTCCCGTGATCGTCTGCGAGATGGGCATGCGTGGTCCCGGGCAGATCTCGCGGCTCTGTGATGTGGCTCATCCCGATATCGGGGTGGTGACCCGGGTCGGTGCGGCGCACACCGAACTGCTCGGCGGACTCGACCATGTGGCGACCGCTAAAGCAGAACTCGTGCAGGCACTTCCCGCGTCCGGTACCGCCGTGCTGAACGCCGATGACGATCGGGTGGCGGCCATGGCCATTCTCACGACCGCCGGGGTGGTGACGTATGGGCGTAACGGGGAGGTGTGTGCCGAGACCCTCGATATCGATGCCCTCGGCCGCCACAGGGTCACCGTGCGCTCGCCATGGGGGAGCATCGAGGTGCGCATTCCGGTTCCCGGTGCCCATATGGTGTCGAACTCCCTTGCCGCCGCTGCCGTGTGTGGCGTCGTCACCGGGTCCTTGGACGGTCTTGGTGCGATTGAGGAAGCCTCGTTGTCATCGCATCGGATGCGAACGATCGACCTTGGACACTGCATCGTCGTGGATGACTCCTACAACGCCAATCCGACATCGATGGTGGCGGCACTTGACGCGTTGGAGGTCATGGATGTGGACCGACGGATCGCGGTGCTTGGTGCCATGGCAGAGATTGCCGACAGCGAGGAGCAGCATCGCAAGATCGCAGCCGAAGCTGCAGAGCGCGGAATCGATGTGATCGCCGTTGGAACATCTGCGTATGGGCAGGCCCCTGCGGATGATGTCATTGACGCTCTACGGCAACTAA
>RFST01000191.1 GCA_009923855.1 Actinomycetota bacterium | reverse complement strand
CCGCCGCAGGCAGCGCGGAGATCGTCGATGGTGCGCACGATGCGGTGCGGTGCTTCGTAGAGCACCACGGTGCGTGTCTCTCCGGCGATATCGGCGAGCCGGTCGCGGCGTTCCGCACCGCGACGGGGAAGAAATCCCTCGAACACGAAACGGTCGGTGGGTAGGCCACTGACCACTAGAGCGCAGAGCACGGCATTGGCGCCGGGCACGGCTTCGACGAGGTGGCCATCGGCAACGGCTGCAGCAACGAGACGTTGGCCCGGATCGGAGACGGCCGGGGTGCCGGCATCGCTGACCACCACGACCTGCTGGCCAGCGGCGAGAGCATCGACCATCGCTGGGGCCAGGTCATGCTCGGTGTGCTCGTTGCACACGCGCAAGGCGATACCGGAGATGCCCAGATGGCGAAGCAGCGTGGATGTGCGACGGGTGTCCTCGCAGCAGATCATGTCGGCGGTGGCCAACGCGGTTGCAGCGCGTTGGGAGATGTCGTCGAGATTGCCGATCGGGGTGGCGACGAGAATGAGGCGCCCGGTCACCGTTCGTCAACCCTGACCTCGACGGTGTCGCCGGTGTGGAGCCCCCATCGTTCGAATGACCCCGCCCGAGCTTCGATGACACGGTGGGCACGTGGTGCGGGCAAGGCGATGCGGTGCCGGGTCATTGTGGAGGTCCTCAGCACGCACCCGTCACGGTCGAGGTAGGCAACATCGATGTCGAAGCGCATACCGATCGTGTGGACCCAACGACGCGGTTCGAGCACCATCGCACCGTCGATGTCGTCGCGCCCGAGCAGCCCGCGGCGGCGACTGCGTCGGTCGTCGGCGATCTGTGCTGATGCGAGCACCCGACTGTCGCTCACCAACCACGCCACGGTGCCAGTGTGCCACTGCTGCCGGGTCGGCGCAGGTATCGATCAGACGTTGAAACGGAACTCCATCACGTCGCCGTCGACAGCCACGTAGTCCTTGCCTTCGAGCCGAAGCCGACCAACATCGCGTGCAGCCGACCATGAGCCCAACTCGAGCAGTTCATTCCAGGCAATGACTTCGGCGCGGATGAAACCGCGTTGGAAGTCGGTGTGAATACGCCCCGCGCATTCGGGTGCGGTCGATCCGGCACGAAATGTCCATGCGCGTGATTCTTTGTCGCCGGTCGTGAAATAGGTGCGCAGCCCAAGCAGGTGGTAGGCCGAGCGCACCATGCGGAACAGCGCACCCTCGCCGAGACCCAGCCCGTCCAGCATTTCGGCGCGTTCAACAGGGTCGTCAATTGCGGCGGCCTCGGCCTCTAGTTGCACGCACATACCAATGACTTCGACGTTGTCGCCGGCGTCGTTGAACTCGGCAGTTACGCGCGCCTCGGCGGCAGCGATCGTGTCCAATTCATCCTCGCCAACGTTGACAACAGCCAGCACTCGGCGATTGGTGAGAAGAAACTGGGGAGCCAATGTGGCACGTACATCGTCGCTGAGGCCCGCGCGGTAGAGGGGGCGACCGTCGGCGAGGTGGTTGTGTGCAGTGCGCAGTGCGTCGAGTTCGTCGCCGAGACCACGATCGAGTTTGGAGCGACGCTCGACGTCGTGGAGACGGCGTTCCACGGTTTCGAGATCGGCGAGAGCGAGTTCGAGTTCGACGACGCGCAGATGATCGAGGGGGTCCGACGGCCCGGGCACGTCATCATCGGCGAAGGCTCGCAGGACGAACACGATGGCATCGACCTCTCGAATGTTGGCCAAGAACTTGTTGCCCAGACCCTCGCCTTTTGATGCTCCCTCAACCAAGCCGCCGATATCGACGACTTCAACCGCGGCGTGAATCGTGTTCTTCGATGCCGACATCGCTGACAGGCGATCGAGTCGTTCGTCGGGGACCTTCGCCACGCCGATGTTCGGGTCTTTGGTGGCGAAGGCGTAGGGGGCTGCGAGTGCGCCACCGCCGGTGAGTGCGTTGTACAGCGAACTCTTCCCGGCGTTGGGAAGGCCGACGAGGCCGAATCTCTCCATGAGGCGGAGGCTAGCGGTGGAGGTTCTCGGGTGACCCGGGACGAGCGGGGGGCGCTCGTCCCGGGTCCCCGTGCGATGTCGAGGGGGGTTCCGACATCGCACACCGGGATGGGGGATCCCGAGAGAACCGATCAGTTGCCGGAGTCGGGGGACTCCTCGGCGATCTGCGCGCGGATCTCGTCCATGTCGAGCGCGCGCACCTGCGTCAGCAAGTCGTCGAGGGCGCTCTTGGGAAGGGCTCCGGGTTGTGCGAACAGCTGGATGCCGTCGCGGAAGATCATCAGGGTGGGGATCGACATGATGCCGAGTGCCCCGGCCAGGTCTTGGTTGGCCTCGGTGTCGACTTTGGCGAAGGTGCAATCGGGGTTTTCTGCAGCGGCCTCTTCGAAGATGGGGCCGAACATCTTGCAGGGCCCACACCACTCGGCCCAGAAGTCGACGAGGGTGATGCCGTCAGCGGTGACGGTGTCCTCAAATGTCGTCATGGTGAGCTCGGTGGTGGCCAACTGAATCACATCCTTTTGCTTGTTACCGACGGGTATAACACCATATGTGCGGACCATATTCCCGCACGGTCGGCGGGCGATGCGCGGCACCCGCACTGCTGTGTTGGGGCGAGATCACGGTGTGACTCGGCATCTGCGGCCGTATGCTTGCCTATCTATGTCGAAGAAGACCAGTAAGCGCAAGGCGCGCCTGCGTCGCTCAAAAGCGAATCACGGCAAGCGCCCCAACATGGGCCGCGGCTGAACCTCGCCCGCCTGTGTCGCTCCGCTTCGGTCATCTTGTCCTCGGCGGTGATGCCGGGCCGTGGCGTCGTTGTGGCCTTGATGGGTTCATCTCCACAAACGCCGATTCGGAGTGGTTGCATACGGCCAACGGGTCATTGACCTGGGCGTCGGATCGCGAGGGTCTTGGTTGGGTGTTCCACGACGACGATGCGGCCGCTACGTACGACATCGCAATCGATTCCATTCCAGCGCGCGTGGAGGCGTCGCCGCCGGTTCGTGAGGCTGTGACGCTGCCCGATCTGCCGCGCATCGACCATGTGGTTGTGTTCACCGACTCGTTGGAACGCACGACAACTGCGGTTGCCGAAGCCACTGGGCACGAGGTGCGGCGCGTCCGCGAGACGGCCGATGTGCGTCAGGGGTTCCACCGTGTGGGGCCCGGTGGAGTGATCATCGAGGTGGTGGAACGAGCTGACGTCACATCGGTGGCGCTGTGGGGACTGGTGTTGACCGTGACCGATCTTGATGCGATGGTCGAAGCCGCCGACGGAGCGATCGGCAGCCCGCGCGATGCCGTACAACCGGGACGCCGCATCGCGACG